>PANX01000074.1 GCA_002707795.1 Maricaulis sp. | reverse complement strand
CCACGAAGGCCTCGATCGGGGCATCGCCGGCAATGTCCGGCGCCTCGCCGAAAGCCGAGCGGCGGCGGCCCAGCGGTGTGGATTGCGCATAATAGTCGGCGACCTCACCGATCTCCTGCCCGACCTTCTCCCACTGGCGTTCCGTGGAGCCGATCAGCTCCTTCAACACCTTGCGCTCGCCCCGGAGTGCTTCGTCTTCCTTGCGGATTTCCAGCTCTTCCAGCTTGCGCAGGGCCCGCAGGCGCATGTTCAGGATGGCTTCGGCCTGGCGCTCTGTGAGCGAGAAAGCCTCGATCAGCTTGGCCTTGGGCTCGTCCTCGAAGCGGATGATCCGGATCACCTCGTCCAGATCGGCATAGACGATGAGATAGCCGGCCAGCACTTCCAGCCGGTCTTCCACCTTGGCCAGGCGCGTCTCGGCCCGGCGCACGGCAACCTCGCGGCGATGCTCCAGCCAGATCTGCAGCACTTCCTTCAGCCCGATCACCCGCGGCGTACCGGTGGGGTCGAGCACATTCATGTTCAGCGAAATGCGGGTTTCCAGATCGGTGAGCTTGAACACCGACTCCATCAGCATTTCCGGATCGACGAGCTTGGATTTCGGCTCCAGCACGAGGCGGATATCCTCGGCGCTCTCGTCGAGAACATCGTCCAGCAGCGGCAGTTTCTTGGCGTCCATCAGCTGGGCGATCCGCTCGACCAGTTTGGACTTCTGCACCAGGTACGGGATTTCCGTGATCACCACGCGCCACATGCCGCGGCCGAGATCTTCCTTCTCCCACCTGGCGCGAACGCGGAAACCGCCGCGGCCGGTCTCGTAGGCCTCGCGGATCGATTCCGGCGATTCAACGATCGTGCCGCCGGTCGGGAAATCCGGCCCTTTCACATGTTTCAGGAGCGCGTCGGTTTCGGTCTCCGGATTGTCGATCAGCGTGAGTGCGGCCGCACAGATCTCGGCGACATTGTGCGGCGGGATCGAGGTTGCCATGCCCACGGCGATACCGGTCGAGCCATTGGCCAGAAGGTTCGGGAAAGCACCGGGCAGGACCAGCGGTTCGTTTTCGGACCCGTCATAGGTCTCCTCGAAATCCACCGTGCCATGCTCGATATCGCGCAGCAGGAGTTCGGCGGCCTTGGTCAGGCGGGCTTCGGTGTAACGCATGGCGGCCGCGCCATCGCCGTCGATATTGCCGAAATTGCCCTGGCCCTCGACCAGCGGATAGCGCGAGGCGAAATCCTGGGCCAGGCGGACCAGCGCCTCATAGACCGACTGGTCGCCATGGGGGTGATATTTACCGATCACATCGCCGACCACGCGGGCCGACTTCTTGAAGGCCTGGTCCGGGTTCAGCTTCAGCTCGCGCATGGCGTAGAGCAGGCGCCGGTGCACCGGCTTCAGCCCGTCGCGCGCATCCGGCAGGGCCCGCTGGGTGATCGTGGAAAGCGCGTAGGCGAGATAGCGCCGCGACAGCGCGTCCTCGAACTTCTCCTCGATAATGTGCCCGCCATCCGGATCGAAATGATCGCCCATGCCTCAACGCCTCGTGATTCGTACCAGGTCAGTATAGCCGACACGGCTGGCCACACAGGCACGGGGCACAGGTTTGTTGTGGGCAAGCTAGAGCCGCCCGATCCGTTCGAGCTCGGCGATCAGCCGTGTGCGGGCTTCGGGGAGTTGCCGGTCGACGGGCCAGAGGACGCGGCGTTCGAGGAAATAGCCGGTCAGGTCCAGCCCCTTGGCGATATCGCCTTTGACAATCTCGCCCGAGCCGCGCATGAAGCCCGGCAATTCCAGCAGCTTGGCCGCATAGGGCGCTGCCTCTTCACGGCACACGGCGCGGCCGGTGCGCGGCGAGACATGACTGAGATCTTCGGTCTCGCCGGTCACGGCGCATTTCCTGAGATCGAGGCCGTAGCCCAGATCCGACAGCAGCCCCGCCTCCCAGCGCACATAGAGGGCCGGCCAGAGATCCTCGTCCTCGAAGGCGGAGAGCAAGAGCTCGAACCCGGCATGCACCGCCGGATGCGCCTCGCGCTCCGGCAGCGCCATCACGGCGAGCGCGCAGGCCGCATTGAGACCGGCGAGCGCGGCCCGGTCCTCCATTACGCCGCCGGCGCCAAGATGGTCGGCCTCGATCTGGAACATGCCGAGATGCTCGGCCAGACGGGCGCGCCAACCCACCGTGACCTGGTTGCCCGGCTGCAGGATCGGCCGCATGGATTTCGAGCGCGCACCCTTGACCAGGCCGGCATGCCGGCCCTGGCTTTCGGTCAGGATTTCCACGATGGCACTCGTCTCGCCATGCGGCCGCACCGCGAGGACAATGCCCTTGTCACGCCATTCCATCGAGCGGTTTTAGGTGAGTCTGCCCGCAGCTGCATCCGGCAAATGCCCGCAACCGATGCGACGGCTTGCGCCCTCCCCCGCTCATTCAGGATAATCCGGCAGCCCCGCCGGTAGTTATCCAGCCAGATCCAGTCTTACCGGTACGCCCGGCGCCAGACGGCCATCCTCGAGCTCGAAGGTCAGGATCACAGCCGACTCGGATCTTTCTCCGTCGAATACGTCCACATAGAGTACGCTCAAAGTGCACGTCCCGGATGGGCTCTCGCAGCTGCTAACCAACTCTGCGTGATTGGGGCCGCCCCAGTCGTCCGCCGCCGTCGGCAGCGATCCGAACAGGCTTGCCAGGACACCCGGCAGGGTATGCGAAAGCCCCTGTGCGTCCAGTACGCCAATATAGTCCGGGCCCACAAACTCGACGGGGTGATCGGCACCGGCGAGAATCAACGCCTCCAGCACCTGCGCGCTGAGCATTTCATTCGCAGGCGCTTTCGGGTCCGGATCCTGGGCGGCAGCAGGGCTGGCCACAATCAACGCAAAAAGCACAGAAGCCGCAGCCGTCAGCGCTCCTCGCATAGACAAGTAAGACATGATTTCCATCCGCGTCGGTTATCCAAGTCTCGGGTCAGGCCTTGCTTAATCAGCCAGGAGCGAGCACGGGACAGGCCCCGGCCCAGGCAAGCCGCCTTGTTTGACTCAATCTTAGGCCGTGCAACGCGTGCTGCAAGCCCAATCGATGGACTGATTTCCGGCGCACTCGCCTTTGACTTGTATCCCCCTTTCCGGCTGCTAGTGTTTACACGCGTAAACGGGGGGCACTAATGGCGGCGTCGGGCATAATTCGTTCCGCACTGACGGGACTACTCGCGGCCTTTTTGGTCGCATGCGGCTCGGGCGATGACGCATCGGAGGATGACACACCGGAAATCGAGTCTGCCGATGTATCGCCCTTCCCCGGAACAGAATTGCCTTCCGGCCGCGCCCAGCTCCCAAGCCCGCAAGTGCCGGTTGAACCGGAGCTGGAGCCTGCCCCCGGCAAGTTTCCGGCCCCGGTCGAGACCGGCGCAGCCCCTGACACAGAATCCACTCCTGACATGGAGGCCACACCTGCCTCAGAGGGCCTGACGGTCGAGACCCTCAGAACCCGGGACGCGCGCCCGCCTTGTGGCGGGTCCGCGACATGTCAGAATGCCGGATCGATTTCAGGCGGGCATGGTCAACCGGCCGTCGATATCTTCTACGACCCGGAACGCGACGATGCGATCGTCCGATGGGGCAACGCCCTTGGCGGGGTTATCGCGTGCGCTGACGGGGGAGACACGATCACCGCCTGCGTCGACGCGGCACCGTTTGAACAATCCTGCAAGGATGAGTTTGACCGCCTGTCCGCGCTGGCTGACGAGCTGGCCGCTTTCGATGCCGTGTTCCTGACAGCAGAAAGCCCGTGCCGCCCGCAGGAGGGTCAGCCATGAACCGCAAGCTTGCGGCACTTTGCCTGGCAGCCACAGTCGGGCTGGGACTGGCTGCGTGGGACACCCGCGTGATCGCCGGTCACCCCTGGATGTCGATCTATCAGGAGGCCCCGTCTTCAAGCCTGCCCGAGCACACCAGTGTCAGCGACGACACATTCGACTATCTCGACCCGACGGGTGATTTGCGCCGGCTGTTCGGCCGGGGCGGCAGCGCGAGCCTGGACGTCGTCGATCTCAATGCCAGCCATTTCCGGGCCGAGGAAATGTCCGAGACGGCTCGCGCAGGCGATGACCCGGAGACCGCTGTCGAAGAGCGCCGTATCCCGCCGCCCGGGCATTTTGCGGGCCTGCCGGACTATAGCTATGCCCTGTACGACTGGCTGAACAAGAACACGACCTGTCCAGCCTTCCAGGATGCCGCCTATACCGCGCGCTGCCATGAGTTCGCCGGTTGGCTCGGAGGCCTGAACTCGGTCCACTTCGGTTCCCAGGCAACCGAGATGTACGCGCATCACCACCGCAATGCGCTTGCCCTCGCCGGACGTGCCCGCGAGATGCGCACCGCCATGACAGATACCGAGCACGAGCTCTATGCGGATGAGTTGAAAGAGGCGGAACTTCTGGCGCTCGCCTATGAGGGGTACGCCCAGCATTTCCTGCAGGACCGATGGGCGATCGGTCATATGTGGGAGCGGTGGGATGCGCCCGATCCGCAGCAAATGCCGGTGTCCCTGCCGCAACACCTCCTGATCGGCGGACTGGCCGGGCTCATCCACGGCGCGGAAGCCCTGGTCAATCAGCATCGCTGGATGGAAGCCCTGCTGACCCGGGCCGATCCCATGTCCTCGCCGGTGGCCGGCCTGGGCAATTTTGCCGTCCCGATGCAGTATCGCCATGTGTCGGAAGGCGCTGACGGCCCGCCCACCTCCGGGATCGGAGATGAGCGGTTCCAGGACGCCCTGGACAATAATTTCAGCCTCAGCAGGTATTCACCCGGCGCGACCGATCAGGTGTTGACCGTCCCGACCCAGTTCGCGGGAATGCGGGAATGTGCCGGCGCGGGCTGGGCGGAGGTCATCCGTGCGCTGGGCCCGAACGAAGCCGGCGGTTTTGGCGTGTATCAAGCCCCGCTTTCGGCTTCAGCGCCGGACTTTGCCGTGATCGAACAGGACGATTGCTGGAACATGTGGGCCACCAATGAGTCGATGATGATCGGCCTGTTGGGGCCCAATCCGGAACGGTCTCTGGCCTTGATTTCGACCGCCGACTTTCTGGTTTCCCTGGGCGAAACACCTGGAGGCAGCAGCCAGGCTGTCGGCGATCGGGCGGAACTGGTGGCCTATGCAACGCGTCTCTGGCTCTATGGCCGCGAGGATCCCGACGGCACGCAGGTCGCTCGCGGCGAAATGACATCATTCGCCCACAACCTCGCGAGCCTGCTCGGTCAGGAAAACCTGTCCAATCCCAATACGGTCTGGGAGTTTCAGGAAGGCGGGGCCTATGAATTGCCCAGCTATGTCGAGCCGGTCGGGCTGACCAGCGAGGCCGCTGACTGGACGATCCCGGCACTGCCTGAAAGAGATGTGCGCGGCCGGGATATCCAGACCCTCTACGGCGCCTTCACCGGCGCGCAATCCGACTATTGGTGTGAGAATCGCGACATTCTGCGGGACTTGCGCGCCGAGCCGACACCTCACAATCGCCAACTGTGCGAGCGCTTGGCAGGGCGCATGTATCAGGGGACCCACCCCGGCTATGCCGGCCCCAATGCCCGGGAGCGCGAATTTCAATCCAGCCCCGTGCGCTCGATCTGCCAGATCCGCGATGCGGGTATTGAATCGGATCAGGCGGACGATCCCGACAATCCCTACTGGCTCGACCAGGGATATGTGCCGTCAGACCCGGCGCGGCAGGCTCATCAACCCCGTTTCACCGATCAGGCTGCCGTTGCGAACTGGTGTGCCCGCGCGCCCGTCATCACACTGGTCGACGAACCTGAAGAACGCGATCGGAACACTGCCGCCATCCTTTATGTCGGAGACAGCCAGCTCACCCTGCATGGATATGATTTCGGCGACGAGCCGGGACGGGTCCTGGCCGAACCTGTCGGGGCGGGCCGTCCACGCCCGCTCGAAACGGTCATCAGCTGGAGCAACACGCAGGTGGTATTGGATGTCTCCGGGTATGACTGGGAAAGCGGCGACACCTATGCCCTCACACTTCTGCCAGCCAATGAAAGCAATCGTTGGACACGGGGCTCGAGTGTTGGCGAGGCGTATCTGAGAGTGCGTGAGCCTCTCGCGATCGAAACCGTCACACTGGACCTCGGAGGGCATGGTCCGTGCATGACAGACATCCCGGACTTCGACATCGTCAGTCTGTCGCAATCGATCACCCCAGACATGACGCCCGACGAGATCATGGACGTCGCTGACGCGTTTTCAGCGGACATAGCGCGGGTGCGCGACTTCTACGCGACACAGCTGGTTTGCATGCGACAACTCGCGTCGGAGCGCACACAGGACTTGCAGGATGGCGCTGTTGATCTGCGCACCGGTCTCATCATTGCGAGACGCGGTGACTACTACCTCCCGATCTTTCTGAATGCGAACTGGCCGGCCGAATGGGTGTTCAACCCGCCGCCGCATGACCCGTCGGACATGTATTTGTGGCAGGACATCTACACGACATATATCGAACAGCTGCAGGGCTCGAGCCGGTTCCTTGAAGGCGCCGACATGGTGGTTCAGGCTTGGGCCCTCGCCAAAGCATCAGACCCACCGCTGGAGCGGAATGGCACGGACCTCTCCACTTTGATGTCGTCGGCAACGAGCGTCCGGCAAGTGCTCGATCAGGGCTTTCAGGAGAGCCCGGAGCGCCCCTCAACGACCGCCCCCGGCATGCCGGATGAGGTGATCTCCGCGTTGCAGCAGCTCTCCTTTTTCGAGACAGGCTTTGAACTGGAAACCATTGGTGATGGCGTGCTGGCCAATACCGAAGAGACGATGAAAGGCCTGCGCACATGGACACAGGTGCAACATTCCCTGACTCAAATGGCCTTGCCGCAACTCGCGACAGAGATGGGCTATCTGCAAAATGAGGCCCAGCGGGCGCTGGACAGCGCACTGGACGCGTACACGCCGGAGGACTGCCGGCGCCTGATGGACATACCGGGCTGCCAGGTCTTTACGGGCGCGAGCATTGATTTTGAACAATACCACGAGCTCGGCAACTGGATATCGGCACTGGCCGGGCGCCTGCCTCGGCCTGACGCGCAACAGCTCAGCCTGGTGAGTGGCCTCTTCGAGACCGAGAACGGGCATCAACGTGTCCTGCTCAACTGGCCGTCAGAAGAATCCTATCAAGCCGCCATCGCCGGACCGGGGCGCGATGGCCCGCAAATCGCCAGGCCGCCGATCAGCGACCCCAAATAGGGGTCCTGTCATACCTTCCTATACGTCGAAATCCAGGCCGACATCCTTGTAGTGGGACCGGCGGGCCATCCATTTCGGGTCGACCTTCACATTCAGGAAAAGGTGGACCTTGCAGCCCAGCACGTCTTCCATCTCCTTGCGGGCCGCCTCGCCGATGGCCTTGATGGCGCTGCCGCCCTTGCCCAGCACAATCGGCTTTTGCGTATCGCGCTCGACGATGACGGACTGTTCCACCCGGATCGAGCCGTCGCGCAGCTTCTTCCAGACCTCGGTCTCCACCATGGAGGCGTAGGGCAATTCCTCGTGCAGGCGCAGATAGACTTTCTCGCGCGTGATCTCGGCGGCCAGGATGCGGGATGGCAGGTCGGCGACCTGGTCTTCGGGATAGTGCCAGACGCCCTCGGGCATGAGGCCCGAAAGGAAAGTCTTGAGCTGTTTCACGCCGGAACCGGTCTTGGCGGAGATCATGAAAACGTCGGAATAGACGCCCGTCTCATAAAGTTCCTGCGACATGGCCAGCAGATAATCCCGGTCGATCATGTCGACCTTGTTGAGCGCCAGGATCGCCTTGCGGCCGGTCTTGTTCAGACCGTCGATCACGCGCTGGTCGTCCTGGACCATGCGTTTGTCGCCGCTCTTGGCACCGCCATGTTCCAGCCGGGCCCGCGCACCGGCATCGATGACATGCACGACGGCATCGGCATCCTCGGCACCGCTCCAGGCCGCTGCCACCATCGACTTGTCCAACCGACGCTTGGGCGCGAACACGCCGGGCGTGTCGACCAGCACGATCTGGCTGGCCCCGTCCAGCGCCACGCCGCGCACGGCGAAACGGGTCGTCTGGACCTTGTGGGTGACGATGGTGACCTTCTCGCCGACCAGGGCATTGACCAGGGTCGACTTGCCGGCATTGGGCGAACCGATGACCGCGGCAAAGCCGCAGCGGGTTTGGGGCGTGTCAGACATGCTGTCCTTCGCGTTCGAGAAGTGCGGTGGCCGCAGCGCGTTCGGCGGCCTGTTTGGAACCGCCCTCGCCGATCGCCGGATCGAGCGGCGAGACGGTGACTTCGACGGTAAAGACGGGGCGGTGATCCGGTCCCGAGCGTTCGGTAAGCTGATAGCGCGGCACGCCGCGCCCGGTACGGGCCGCCCATTCCTGCAGGGCGGATTTGGGGTTTTCCGGCTTGGCCTTCAGCGCCTCGATGCGCGGTCCCCAGAAACGGTCATAGAAGGCCTGCGCCGCCGGACGGCCGCCATCCATGTAGATCGCCGCGATCAGCGCCTCGCAGGCATCGCCCAGGATCGAGGTCTTGTTGCGGCCGCCGCCACGTTCCTCGGACCGGCCCATTTTCAGCGCCTCGCCCAGATCGATCGACCGGGCGACATCGGCACAGGCATTCTTGTTCACCAGCGCATTGAGACGCGGCGCCAGCGCGCCCTCGCTGGCCTTGTCGAACAGGCGGAACAGGGCTTCCGCCGTCATCAGGCCCAGCACGCGGTCGCCGAGGAATTCCAGACGCTCATAGGAACGCACGCCCTTGCGGCCATCGCCATAGCTGGCATGGGTCAGGGCGCGGTCGATCAGGCTCTTGTCCCTGAAGGCATAGCCGATGCGCGCTTCCAGTTCGCTCTGCGCGTCAGCCATGGAGCATGCCGTCCAGATGGTGGCCCAGCGGACGGGCCTCGATCACCACGAAGGCCTGGGCCCAGGGATGATCGTCTGTGATGGTGATATGGGCATGGGCCTCCATGCCCTGCGGCGTCAGCATGCGCAGACGCTCCAGCGCCCGGCCCGTGAAGGCGAGCGTCGGCTTGCCGCCGGGCAGGTTGACGACGCCGATCTCCTTCCAGGACACGCCGCGCGCAATCCCGGTTCCCAGCGCCTTGGCGCCGGCCTCCTTGGCCGCAAACCGCTTGGCATAGCTGGCCGCCCGCATGCGCCGCGCCTCGGATTTCGCCTGCTCGATCTCCGTGAAGACGCGCTGCACGAAGCGGTCGCCGAACCGGTCGAGCGACTTCTCGATACGCCGGATATCCATCAGGTCGGAGCCAAGGCCGATGATCATGCAGATTGCCCCGCCCGCGCCTCGGCGATCAGGCCGCGCATGGTCTCCACCGTCTCGCGCAGACCGCGGAAGATCGCCTCGCCGATTAGGAAATGGCCGATATTGAGTTCGGCGATCTCCGGAATAGCCGCGACCGGTTTCACCGTGCCATAGGTCAGGCCGTGGCCGGCATGGACTTCCAGGCCGCGGCCATGGGCGATGGCGGAGGCCTCGGCCAGCCGCTCCAGCAGGCGTTGCTGCCCGGCCGTGTCACCGGCCAGCGCGGCTTCGCAATAGGCGCCGGTATGCAGTTCGACCACGGCGGCACCCATCGCCTCGGCGACAGCAATCTGCACCGGGTCCGGCTCGATGAAGAGCGAGACGCGGATCCCCGCCTCGCCGAGCTGACGCACGAAGGGCGCGATGTGATTGTGGCCGGCGGCCACATCGAGACCGCCCTCGGTCGTCCGTTCCTCGCGCTTTTCCGGCACGATGCAGCAGGTATGCGGCTTGTGACGCAGCGCGATCTCCAGCATTTCCGGGGTCGCGGCCATTTCCAGGTTCAGCGGCAGTTCGATCTCGGCCATCAGCCGGTCGATATCGGCATCGGTGATATGGCGCCGGTCTTCGCGCAGATGCGCCGTGATGCCGTCCGCCCCGCTCTCGGCGGCCTGCCGGGCCGCACGCACGGGATCGGGATGGGCTCCGCCGCGGGCGTTCCGGATCGTCGCCACATGGTCGATATTGACGCCGAGACGCACCGTCATGCCAGTCCGCGGCTCCCGGGCTTGATCGCCGGAATGGCTTCCAGTTCCGGCGGCAGCTGGTCGGCCGGATAGGCCGGCACCTTGTATTCGGTCAGCGCGATCAGCGGCACACCGACATCGGCCTCACCGCCGGAACGGTCCACCAGGCAGGCCTCGGCCAGCACGGTAGCGCCCGTCGCCTGGATCGCCTCGATGCATTCGCGCGAGGAAAGCCCCGTGGTGACGATATCCTCGACCACCAGAACCTTGTCGTCGGCGGAAAGTTCGAAACCGCGGCGCAGGGTGAATTCACCGTTCTCGCGCTCCACATAGAGGGCTTTCAGCCCCATCTGGCGCGCGGTTTCATAGCCGGGGACGATGCCGCCAACGGCCGGCGAGACGATCACGGTGGGCTGTTCGGAGAGTTCGGCCTTCACCTTCCCGGCGAGCGCGCGGCACAGTTTTTCCGTCCGGGCCGGATCGGCGAACACCTTGGCCTTCTGCAGGAAGACCGGGCTGCGCAGGCCCGAAGACAGGATAAAATGGCCTTCCAGCAATGCACCGGCGGCGCGGAATTCGGCCAGAACCTCGTCGCGTGTCATCTATTCCTCGCTCTCTTCGTGTTCGGCGCGCTTGCGCTCGGCGGAAACGACCGACGGGCACATGCGCAGCGCCGCCAGGATATTGGCCAGGTGCCGCGTGTCGAACACCTCGACGTCGAATTCCATGTCGAAAAAGTCGGTCGAGCGGCGCCGCGTCTTCACACTGGCGATATTGCCGCGATTCTCGGACACGGTTTTGGCGATCTCGGCGAGCACGCCCTGCCCGTTGTGCAGCACCGCCTCGATCCGCGCCATGGAGACCGCATTGTCCTCGGCCTCGGCCGTCCAGGCCAGGTCGAGCCAGCGATCCATCTCGTCTTCCTCGTGATCGGCCAGCGTCTCGCAGTCGATCGTGTGGATCTCGACACCCTTGTCGGGGATCAGGAGGCCGACAATCCGGTCGCCGGGCAGCGGCGAACAGCAATCGGCAAAGTGCAGTGTCACGCCCTGGGTGAGGCCGCGCCCCCGCACGAAAAGACGCGCCTTGTCGTCCTCGATCAGTTCGCGATCGGTGACATCTCCGCGCTCGTCCAGACGGCCCGGGAAGACCGCGTTGAGCAGATCGCCGGAGGAGACCCGGCCGCGGCCCAGCATCTCGTAGAGCTCCTCGGCATCCTTCAGATCGAGCCGCGCCAGGGCATCGCCCAGATCGGTCTCGACCAGCTGGCGGCCCTCGCGGCGGAAGGCGTGCTCGGCCATGATCTTGCCGATGCGCTGGAATTCGTCGCGCTCGCTTTCGCGGATCAGGCGGCGGATCGCAGCACGGGCACGGCCGGTGATGGCCAGATTCTCCCAGCCCTGCGGCGGCTGGCGCACACCGCCCTTCACGATCTGGACCACATCGCCATTGCGCAATTGCGTGCGCAGCGGACGTTCGCGGCCATTGATCTTGGCCGCCACCGTCGTGTGACCCAGCTCGGTATGGACCGCATAGGCAAAGTCCAGCGGCGTCGCACCAGCGGGCAGCGAGATGAGATCGCCCTTGGGCGTGAAGCAGTAGACCTGGTCGGCGAACATCTCGAGCTTGGCATGCTCGAGGAATTCGTCCGGATCGCCGCCCTGATTGAGGATTTCCACGAAGGGCCGCAGCCGTTCCAGCGGATCGCCACCGGCCGCCTGGGCGGCAGCGGGGTCGTATTTGTAGGTCGAGTTCTTGTAGCGCCAGTGCGCCGCCACGCCGCTTTCGGCCACCGCCTCCATCTCCTCGGTGCGGATCTGCAGCTCGACGCGGACATTGTGCGGGCCGATCACCGTGGTGTGCAGCGAGCGGTAATTGTTCGGCTTGGGCAGCGAGATGAAGTCGCGGAACCGCTCGGGCATGCACCGCCAGGCCTGGTGGATCACACCGAGGGCGCGATAGCACTCGTCCGGCGTCGTCACGATCAGGCGGAAGGCATAGATGTCAGCGATTTCCTCGAAGGTCAGCCCCTTGCGCTCCAGCTTGCGCCAGATCGAATAGGGCCGCTTCTCGCGTCCGAAAATCCGCGCCTCGATCCCGGCCTGCTCCAGCCGGTCGGTGATCGCCTGCGAGACGGCCGATACTTCCTGGGCGTGCTCGTCGCGCAGGAGTTTGAGGCGTTTGTTGATCGACTCGTGGGCGGCCGGATTGATGTGTTCGAAAGCCAGGTCCTCGAGCTCGACGCAGACCCGGTTGATACCGATCCGGCGTGCGAGCGGGGCGTAGATTTCCAGTGTCTCCCGGGCGATCCGCTCGCGCTTGTCCGGCCGCGGAATGGCACCCAGCGTGCGCATATTGTGCAGCCGATCGCACAGTTTCACGATCAGCACGCGCACATCGGCCGAGATCGCGACAACCAGTTTCTGCAGGTTTTCGGCCTGTTTGGTGCGCTTGGAGCGCAATTCCATCTGGCCCAGCTTGGTGACGCCGTCGACCAGGCTGGCCGTCTCTTCACCAAACTCGCGGGTGATGTCTTCCAGCGTCGCCGGCGTGTCCTCGACCGTGTCATGGAGCAGCCCGGTGCACACCGTGGCCACGTCCATGCGCAGGTCGGCGAGGATCATCGCGACCTGTGCGACATGGGCAAAATAGGGTTCGCCCGACTGGCGCCGCTGCGGCCGGTGTGCTTCCTCGGCAAAATCATAGGCGCGCCGCACATAGTCGGCGTCCACCTTCGGAAAATACCGATGGATGCGTGCGACCAGCTCGTCCGCACTGGGAATGGCGGGCGGCGGCGATGCCAGATCGGGTGACGTCGCGCCGTGGTTCAATTCGCTCTACAGACGGCCGTCAGGCGCGCCGTCCCTGTCGTTCTGAAGCGCCTTGAGCATTTCCGCTTCGTCGAGCTCGACGGGCGGCGCCGGCAGGGCTTCCATGTCCTGCCTGGCGTCTTCCTTGGCGGCGTCTTCCTCGTCCTCGCTCGGCAGCACGCGCTGAAGGCCGTGCACGAGGCTTTCCTTCAGGCTGTCCAGGTCGAGGGTCTCGTCGGCGATTTCGCGCAGCGCCACGACAGGGTTTTTGTCCCGGTCGCGATCAATCGTCAGCGCCGAACCGGCCGAAATGTTGCGGGCGCGATGCGCCGCCATCAGGACGAGGCGGAAACGATTGGGGATTTTATCGATGCAATCTTCGACGGTGACGCGAGCCATGCGCGCGATCTCCTTGAACCAGCGCTAGAGTTGGAACCGCGTTTCCTAGCTCTGCCGCCCTGCAAAAGCAAGGCTTCAAGGCGCTTTCTGCGGAACCGTTTGCAGCTTTGACATGGCGTCGCGGTCGGTCCGGGGCAAGGCCTCGACAAGATCGGCAATGCTGCGGCCGCTCACGGGATCGTGCCAGCCGGGCGCGATCTCCTGCAGAGGCAGGAGAACAAAGGCGCGCTGCGTCGCCCGGGGATGGGGGATTTCCAGCCCGTCCTCGCCCTTCATGACGGTGCCGCGATGATCGATCAGATCGAGATCCAGCGTGCGCGGCGCATTGCGCCGGCTGCGTTCGCGGCCGAACCGCGCTTCCACCCGGTGCAGAAGATCCAGCAGCGCGCGCGCAGACAGGTCCGATCCGACTTCGGCGACGGCATTCACATAGGGCGGATCGGATGGGTCCGGCCAGGCCGGGCTCGACCAGTCAGACGAGCGCGCCACGACGGACACGCCCTCGCCCGCCAGCGCCTCGAGTGCCAGGGCCAGCGTGTCCTGCGGCGTGCGGCCGCCTTCTGGAAGGTTGGCGCCAAGCGCGATATAGATGGCGTCAGCAGACATTATCGATCCATGATTTTTTAAAGGATACAATCAGATGGCATTTTATCCCGACGAGCGCATCGGTCTTTTCATCGATGGTGCCAACCTGTTTTCCACCACCAAGGCGCTGGATTTCGACATCGACTTCAAGCGGCTGCTGGATGAGTTCCGCAAGCGCGGCAAGCTGATCCGCGCCAATTACTATACCGCCCTTCTGGAACACGAGGACTACAACCCGCTGCGCCCCCTCGTCGACTGGCTGGACTATAACGGCTTCTCGGTGATCACGAAGCCGGCGCGCGAGTTTACCGACGACAGCGGGCGCCGCCGTATCAAGGGCGATATGGATATCGAACTGGCGATCGACATGGTCGAGGCCGCCAGCTATCTCGACCATATCATCCTCTTCTCCGGCGATGGCGATTTCCGGCGCGCCATCCAGGCCGCCCAGTCCCGGGGCGCGCGGGTGAGCGTGGTCTCCTCGCTGAAAACCCAGCCCTCCATGGTGTCCGACGATCTGCGGCGGGCAGCCGACACCTTCATCGAACTGGCCGATCTGGAAGGCATGATCGGGCGCAACGGAGGCGGTTCGTGAGCGCAGCCTGTCCGGCCGAAGCCCCGCTCGACTGCCCGCTCTGCCCGCGTCTCGTCGCCTTCCGTGAAGCGACGGCGCGCGACCATCCGAGCTGGCACAATGTGCCGGTTGAATCCTTCGGCGATCCGCAGGCGCGGCTGCTCGTCGTGGGTCTGGCGCCCGGTCTGCGCGGCGCCAACCGCACCGGCCGGCCCTTCACCGGCGACTGGGCGGGCGATCTGCTCTACGCCACGCTGGGCAAGTTCGGCTTTACCCGCGGCACCTATGACAGCCGGCCCGATGACGGGCTGACACTTGTCGATGCCATGATCACCAATGCCGTGCGCTGCGTGCCGCCGGAAAACAAGCCGGTCGGTGCGGAGGCGAATGCCTGCCGCCCCTTCCTGACGTCGCGGATTGCGGCCCTGCCCCGGCTCCAGGCTGTGCTTTGCCTGGGCAAGATCTCGCACGACAACACGTTGCGCGCGCTGGGCCACAAGATGAAGGACGCCACCTTCGGCCATGGTGCCCAAGCAAGGCTGGACGGTCCGAACGGCCCGCTGCAACTCTTCGACAGCTATCACTGCTCGCGTTACAACACGAATACCGGCCGCCTCACCGAAGCCATGTTCGACAGCGTGTTCGCCGACATCCGCGCCTATCTCGACGCCGGCTGAACTGCCGCCCGGGCCGCATCCAGACGATCGAGCAGGACCTCGATATCATCGGGGCCGGTCAGATAGCTGGTGATGCAGGCCCGCAGCGCCGGCCGGCCTTCAAAGGCGACATGTCCCAGCCAGGTCTGCCGGTCGGCTTCCAGCCAGGCGGCGAGCGCAGCGCTGTCGCGGCCTCCGGGGTCCTCGAACAGCACGACGGGAAGCCGCGAGGCATTGCGGATATGCCAGCCCCGCATCACGAGCCCATCCCGCAGCGCATCGGCCAGCGCAAACTGGCGATCGAACATGGCGCGATATCCCGCGACCCCGATCGTGCGCAGCGTCATCCACAGCCGCAGACCGATGAAGCGCCGCGACCACTGATAGCTGGTCACATAGGCGTCCACACCGTCGCCGGCGGGCATATAGCTGGTTGTCACGGCAAAAGCGCGGGACAGGGCCTCGGCATCGCGCACGAAAACCATGCCCGCCCCCATCGGCACGGCGAGCCATTTATGGGCATCGACGGTCACACTG
>PANX01000073.1 GCA_002707795.1 Maricaulis sp. | reverse complement strand
CGCGACATGATCAGCGACAGGTCGAGATCGTCCAGCGATTCCGAGCCGCGCGAGACCTGGGCGAGAAGATCGGAACGGCCGATCACGTCTTCCAGCGAAGCCGCGCCGAGACCCGACAGGATCTCGCGCACATCCTGCGCCAGGAAAGTCATCAGATTGACCACATGGTCCGGGAAACCGCCAAAGCGGGCGCGCAGATCCTCGTCCTGGGTGCACACCCCGACCGGGCAGGTGTTGGAATGGCACTGGCGCACCATCAGACAGCCCAGCGCCAGGAGCGACACCGTGCCGATGCCGAATTCCTCGGCCCCCAGCATGGCGGCAATCACCACGTCGCGGCCGGTGCGGATCCCGCCATCGGCCCGCAGGGTGACGCGTTCGCGCAGCCCGTTGAGCGACAGCATCTGGTGGGCCTCGGCCAGGCCGAGTTCCAGCGGTCCGCCGGCAAACTTGATCGAGGTCAGCGCCGCAGCGCCGGTCCCGCCGACCGAGCCGGAAATGTTGATGATGTCGGCATTCGCCTTGGCGACACCCGCCGCGACGGCGCCGACGCCGGCGGCCGCCACCAGTTTCACACCGACCCGCGCCTTCGGATTGATCTGCTTGAGATCGTAGATCAGCTGCGCCAGGTCCTCGATGGAATAGATGTCGTGGTGCGGCGGCGGCGAGATCAGGCTGACGCCCGGTGTCGCATGCCGCATGCGGGCGATGAATTCGGTCACCTTGAAGCCGGGCAATTGCCCGCCCTCGCCGGGCTTGGCGCCCTGGGCGACCTTGATCTCGAACTCGCGGCACTGGTTGAGATATTCCGCGGTCACGCCGAAACGGCCCGACGCGATCTGCTTGACCGCCGAATTCATGTTGTCGCCATTGGGCAACGGCTTGTAGCGGACCGGGTCCTCGCCGCCCTCGCCGGAGACCGATTTCGCGCCGATCCGGTTCATCGCCACATTCAGCGCACCATGCGCTTCCGGCGACAGGGCGCCCAGCGACATGCCCGGCGTCACGAAACGCCGGCGGATACCGTTGATCGATTCCACCCGGTCGAGCCCGATGCCCGGCCCCAGCGGACGCATGTCGATCAGATCGCGCAGATGGATCGGCCCCTGGGCGGCGACCGCTTCGCGATAGCGGCCCCAGGCCGCGGCATCGTTATCCTTCACCGCCGTCTGCAGCTCGTCGATCACCCGCGCCGACAGGGCGTGCCGGTCGCCGGACGCCCGCTGGCGGTAGAAGCCGCCGATCGGCAGGCGCGCCGCGCCCGCCCAGGCCTTGCGGTGCAGGTCGACCGTGCGCGCTTCCAGACCCGGCAGGCCGATCCCGGAAATGCGGCTGACCACGCCCGGCAGATAGGCTTCCACCAGGGCGCGCGACAGTCCGAGCACCTCGAAATTACAGCCCCCGCGATAGGAGGAGATGATCGAGATGCCCATCTTGGACAGGATTTTCAGCAGCCCGCCATCCAGCGCGTCCTTCAGCCGGCGCGCCCGGCCCTGGGCCCAGGGATCGCCGCCCATGGTCTCGCGTCCCGCGGTGACCGTGTCAAAGGCGAGATAGGGGTTCACCGTCGTCGCACCGAGACCGATCAGCACGGCGGCATAGTGGGAGTCGAAACACTCCGCGGAACGCACATTGATCGAGCAGAAATTGCGCAGCCCCTCTCGGGTCAGTGTGGAATGCACCGCTCCGGCCACCAGGATCATCGGCAGCGCCGCCCGCCTGTCGTCCTGGCGGTGGTCGGTCAGCACCAGGTGGGCCGCACCGTCACGCACGGCAGCGACGGCTTCGGCGATCACACCGTCCAGCGCCTTGCGCAGGGTGTGGCCATTGCCCGTCGCACCCTCGACCGGCAGCAGGCAGTCGATCTCCTTGACCGCCCCGCCCATATGCTCGCGCCAGCGCTCATAGGCGCCATTGGTCAGGATCGGGCTGTCGAGCACCAGCACGCTGGCGCGCGCCTCGCCCTGGGCCAGGATATTGCCAAGATTGCGGAACCGGGTCTTCAGCCCCATCACCCGGCCTTCGCGCAGCGGGTCGATCGGCGGGTTGGTGACCTGGGAGAAATTCTGCCGGAAGAAGTGCGAGAGCGGCCGGTAGTTTTCCGACAGCACGGCCAGCGGCGCATCATCGCCCATCGAGCCGACGGCTTCCTTGCCGTCCTCGGCCATGGCGTTCAGCACCAGTTCGATCCCCTCGAAGGAGAAGCCGGCGGCGGCCTGGCGCCGCGTGCGCTCGTCATCGCTGTAGGCCTGTGTTTCGGCACCCGGGCCGATCACCGGCTCGATATCTTCCATCTCGCCCAGCCAGCGCGAATAGGGATGCTGTTCGCTCAGCTCGTCGAGGATTTCCTGCTCGCGGTAGAAGCGGCCGTTCTCGATATCCAGCGCGATCAGCCGGCCCGGCGTGATCGAGCCGCGCTCGACCACTCTGGACTGGTCGATCGGCGCCATGCCGGTCTCCGACCCGGCGACCAGGATACCGTCCTCGGTCGTGGCATAGCGCATCGGCCGCAGCCCGTTGCGGTCCATGCCGGCGATGGCCCAGCGCCCGTCGAAGGCGGCGATCGCGGCCGGCCCGTCCCAGGGCTCCATCACCGCATTGCAGTATTCATACATGCGCGCCCAGCCTTCCGGCATCACGTCGGCACGCTTGGACCAGGCCTCGGGGATGAGGATGGTCTTGGTCATCGGTGCCGAGCGCCCGGCCCGCACCAGGATCTCGAAGGCCTGGTCGAGCGCCGCACTGTCCGACGCGCCCGGCTGGATCACCGGCCGCACATCGCGCTCCTCGCCCGGAAAGGCGGTTTCGGCGATGTGGATCTCGTGGCTCTTCATCCAGTTGGTATTGCCGCGGATCGTGTTGATCTCGCCATTGTGCGCCAGCATCCGGAAAGGCTGGGCCAGCCGCCATTCCGGGAAGGTGTTGGTGGAATAGCGCTGGTGGAAAATGGCGAAGGGCGAGACGAAGTCCCGGTGCCGCAGATCGTGGAAGAAACCGTCAATATCCTGGGCGCGGAACAGGCCCTTGTAGATCACATCGCGCGAGGACAGGGAGCAGACATAGAGGTCGCGCAGATTCTCCTCGCGCGCGCGCCGCTCGATGCGCCGGCGCACGATGTAGAGCATGCGCTCGACCGTATCGATGTCGCGGCCGCGCGGATCGCGGAACAGCACCTGCTCGATTTCCGGCAGGGTGGCGCGCGCCTTGTCGCCCAGCACCGAGGTGTCGACCGGCGGCTGGCGCCAGCCATAAAAGGCGAAGCCCTCGCGCAGGATTTCCGCTTCGATGATCGCCCGGGCCCGTTCGCGAGCGCCGAAATCCGTGCGTGGCAGGAAGACCATGCCGACGATGACATCGCCGCGCTCCGGCTCGTGACCGGTGCGGGCCACGGCCGCCTTGAAGAAGTCCTGGGGCACGCCGACACGCAGGCCGGCCCCGTCGCCGGTCAGGCCGTCGGCATCGACCGCGCCGCGGTGCCAGACCGATTTGAGGGCGTCGATGGCCAGTTCCACGATGTCGCGGCGGGCGCGGCCCTGCATGTCGGCGATCAGGCCGACGCCGCAGGCATCGCGCTCGTCTTCCGGACGCCACAGACCCGTGCTTTCGAGCAGGGACAAGCCGGCCCGCGTGCGGGCCTCATTCCAGGTTTGGTGTGTCATTCGGCAGCTCCCAGAACCTGAAGGCGGTTCGACAGATAGCTCTCGATCGAGCGGGCGGCATCCATGCCGTCGCGGATCGCCCAGACGACCAGCGAGGCACCGCGATGCAGATCGCCGGCGACGAAGACGCCGTCCAGGCTGGTCATCTTGGTAGCCAGATCGCCATCGATCCGGCCATCCCGGTGGGTTTCCAGATCCGGCGCCTGGAACAGGGCCGGAATGTCTTCCGGCGAAAAGCCCAGGGCCGAGATCACCATGTCGGCGCCGACATCGAAAGTGCGGCCCGGTTCCGGCTCCGGTGCGCGGCGGCCGGACACGTCCGGCGCGCCCAGGCGCATGCCCTGCACGCGCACGGCGGTGATCGCCTCGCCCTTGGTCAGCACCGCGAGCGGCGAGGACAGCCATTCGAAAACGACGCCCTCTTCCTCGGCATGCTTCACCTCGCGGGCCGAGCCCGGCATGTTCTCGCGGTCGCGGCGATAGAGGCAGGTCACGGAAGCCGCGCCCTGGCGCACGGCCGTGCGCACGCAGTCCATCGCCGTGTCGCCGCCGCCGATCACCACGACACGCTTGCCCTTGGCGGACAGGCGGTCGCCGCTGTCCGGCGCATCGCCCAGATCATTGCGATTGGAGCGGGTGAGATAGTCCAGCGCCGCGATGACCCCGTCGCCCGCACCCGGACAGGTCAGCTGCCGCGCGGCATAGACGCCGGCCGCCAGCAGGACCGCATGATGCTCACTGCGCAGATCGGCCAGCGTCGCATCGCCGCCGACCTCGAAACCGGTGCGGATCTCCACGCCGGCCTCGGTCAGCCGGTCGAGCCGGCGCTGCACGACGGCCTTGTCCAGCTTGAAGCCGGGAATGCCGTACATCAAAAGTCCGCCGGCGCGGTCGGAGCGCTCATAGACCGTCACCGCATAGCCGGCCTCGCACAGCTTTTCCGCGGCCGCCAGGCCGGCCGGGCCGGACCCGACAATGCCGACGCTTGCGCCGCGCGGCGCGCCCGGACGGATCGGCTTCACCCAGCCTTCTTTCCACGCTGTGTCGGTGATGTATTGCTCGACCGCGCCGATGGTCACGGCGCCATGGCCGGACTTCTCCACCACGCAGGAGCCTTCGCACAGACGGTCCTGGGGACAGATGCGGCCGCAGATCTCCGGCATGGTCGAGGTCGCCGAGGAGATCTCGTAGGCCTCTTCCAGCCGCCCCTCGCCGGCCAGCATCAGCCAGTCGGGGATATTGTTGTGCAGCGGACAGCCGGACTGGCAGAAGGGAATGCCGCATTGCGAACACCGCGACGCCTGGTCCTTCGCCTTCACCGGGTCGAACGGACGATAGATCTCGTTGAAATCCTGCCGTCTTTCCGTCTCGGAACGCTTCTCCGGATAGGCCTGGTCGATGTCTACAAATCTCAGCAAGCGATGCCCCTCATCTGGTCACGAATTCGCTAGTGCAGCACAGACCCCGCCGCCGCACAAGATGGCGGCCACGCGACACTTTAGCACTTTTTGCCCGATATCCCGATTTGAAGGGATGCTTATGCCTTGTCAGAAACACAACGGCACTTCAACTGCAATTTTATTCCTCGATCCGACCGGCGCCGCTGCAGCGCAACACAAGATGGTTGGACAATCTCCCGGTCACAGAGAACATTCGTTGAAACTTATCCCCGGTCACACCAGATCATGCGAGAATGGCGGTGCGCGCCGGAAAATCCTTCAGCGCGATCACACTTGCCGGAGGACGGCGTGAGGCCGGTCGTCAATCGCCGGCGCACCCGATAGGGTCAGGACCGGACACTCAATACAGGGCGAAAGACACAGGATTTGGACCGCACCCCCGCCTTTATCCCCGCCAGCGAGGCGCTGACCGACCGCTTCGGCCGCCGGATCGAGTATCTGCGCCTGTCGGTGACCGACCGCTGCGACCTGCGTTGCGTCTACTGCATGGCGGAACGGCCGGACTTTCTGCCCAAATCCGAACTTCTGACGCTGGAAGAGCTCACCACCGTCGCGGAAACCTTCATCCGCCGCGGCATCCGGAAAATCCGCATCACCGGCGGCGAGCCTCTCGTCCGGCGCGATGTCGTCCGGCTGATCGAAAATCTCGGCCGGCATGTCGGCAGCGGGCTCGACGAGCTCACCCTGACAACGAACGCAACGCAACTGGAACGTCACGCCAATGCGCTCGCTATGTCGCACCTGTGTCGCATCAATGTATCACTTGATACACTTGATCGTGACAGGTTCGCACGCCTCACCCGCGGCGGCGACATCGCCTGTACACTCAGGGGGATCGAGGCCGCACGGCGCGCCGGAATCGGCATCAAGATCAACACGGTCGCCCTCAAGAATGAAAACGAGGACGAAATCCCGGCGATGATCGAATGGGCCCATGACCAGGGTTTCGATCTTACCCTGATCGAGGTCATGCCGGTCGGCGATGTGGGATCGGACCGGGCCGACCAGTTCCTGCCCCTCACCGCGATCCGCGACCGTCTGGAACAGCGCTGGACGCTGACCGATCTGCCCGACAGCACAGGCGGTCCGGCGCGCTATGTGCGCATTGGCGAGACCGGCGGGCGGGTCGGCTTCATCACGCCGCTGACCTCGAATTTCTGCGCCGGCTGCAACCGGATCCGCATGACCTGTACCGGCACGCTGCACACCTGCCTGGGTCATGACGACGATCTCGACCTGCGTGGCGCCCTGCGCACCGGCGGCCCCGGTGCGGTTGACCGGCTGATCGACACGGCGATGGCGATCAAGCCGGAGGCGCATGATTTCTCGATCGCCCGCGGCGGCGCGCCGGCGGTCACTCGCAACATGGCCCGCACCGGAGGCTGACCGCGCATGCAGATTACCGTCAGATATGTCGCCGCCCTGCGCGACCGGATGGGCCGCCCCGGCGAGACGCTCGACCTGCCGGAGGGCGCCGCCGACAGCGAGGCCGTGATCGCCCGCCTGCGCGAGACCGATGCCGCCGCCGAAGCCCTGGCACACCCCTCCGTCAGGCTGATCCTGAATGACGCCATCGTGCCGCGTCCGGCCGCACTGGCCGACGGCGACATACTGGCCTTCTGCCCGCCCTTCACGGGAGGCTGAGATGGCGCGCATCGACACCGGGATCATCGACACCACCCTCGATCCGGCCGCGGAGCTGGCAAGCCTGGCCGGTGCCGATCTCTCGGCCGGCGGTGTCGCCAGCTTTCTCGGCCAGGTGCGCCAGGAAGACGGGCTGACCGCGCTTGAACTGGAACATTATCCCGGCGTCACCGATCAGGCGCTCGCCCGGATCGCCCGGACCGCCGCGCAGCGCTGGCAACTGGACCGGGCCGTGATCCATCACCGGGTCGGTCGCATGACGCCGGGCGAGCCCATCGTCTTTGTCGGCGCCACCGCCCCCCATCGCCGCGCCGCGCTCGACGCGGTCGGCTATATGATCGACCTTCTCAAGACCGAGGCGCCCTTCTGGAAACGCGTGCACACAGCCCGCGGCAGCCACTGGGCCGATGCTGCGGATACCGATCGCCAGGCGGCCGATTTCTGGCTCGACCAGATGGCCAGCGAAGACGCATAGGAGCTCGGGCGCGATGAGCGGACTCACCCATCAGGACAAGGACGGACGCGTGCGCATGGTCGATGTCGGCAACAAGCCCGTCTCGACCCGGCTCGCCATCGCCTCGGCCCGGGTTTTCATGAACCAGGCAGCCTTCACGGCGATCCGCGACGGGGCCGGCCCCAAGGGCGATGCGATCCGGACCGCGGAACTCGCCGGTATCATGGCGTCAAAGCGGACCGCCGACCTGATCCCGCTCTGCCACCCGCTGCCGCTCACCCGCGCCCGCGTCGCCATCGAGCCTGACGAAACCGCGCAGGCCTTTCTGGTGCGGGCCGAAGTCGCGACCGACGGCAAGACCGGCGTCGAGATGGAAGCGCTGACAGCCGCCTCCGTGGCGGCATTGACGCTCTATGACATGGCCAAGGCGCTGGACAAGGCGATCCGCATCACCGACGTCCAGCTGGAGGAAAAGCGCGGCGGCAAGTCCGGCGACTATGTCCGCGGCACAACAGGCTGATCCGTGCCGGATCCCGGCGCGCGCCCATGGTGACAGGCGTCCGGCCAGTCGCTAGCGTGAGCGCCGAACAGGGGATCAGGAGACTTCAAGATCATGAAAACCGTTAGCCTTTGGCGCGCCGCTAGCTGCGCGCTCGCCTTCGCCATGGCCCCGGCGGCCCTCGCCCAGGACTGGTCGGAGGAAACCGACGGGCTTGAGCGCCGCGACGGCTTCTTCCCGCTGCATGTCGACACCGGCGACGGCCGCATCCTCGCCGAGTTCTCCGAGCAGGAAGACGGTTCCCTGGGCCGCATGATCTACACCGCCCGCCTGACATCCGGTCTGGGTTCCAATCCGGTCGGTCTCGACCGAGGGCTGGGCACATCGTCGCAGATCCTGCGCTTCTTCCGCGTCAATGACCGCGTCTTCGCCGAGTTCGAAAACACCGGCTACCGCACGCTGGGCGCCGGCCCCGACGAAGCCCGTGCCACCCGGCAATCCTTCGCCCGCTCGGTCATCTGGAGCACCGACATCGTCGCCGAGGATGGCGAGCGCGTGCTGATCGACCTCTCCGGCTTCCTGACCCGCGACCCGGTCGGCACGGCCGGCCAGCTCTCCGATTCCGGCCAGGGCAATTTCTCCATCGACAGCGACCGCAGCGCGCCGCTGACTGACCAGGCGCTCGCCTTTCCGCTGAATGTCGAGATCGACGCCCTCCTGACCCTGTCCGGCGGCGATCCAGGGTCGGAAGTCCGCGCCGTCACACCCGATCCGCACTCGGTGACGCTGACCGTGCACCACTCCTTCTCGGCCCTGCCCGAGGCCGGCCAGTCCATCCGGGAGGCGGACGACCGCTCAGGCGCGATCACGCTCGATTTCTACGACATGGCTGCACCGCTCGACGAGCCGGTCCGCCGCTCCTACGCGATCCGGCACCGGCTGGAGCGCATCGACCCGACGGCCGAAAGCGGCCCCGTGGTCGAGCCCATCGTCTACTATCTCGACCGCGGCACACCGCCCCTGATCCGCGACGCCCTGATCGAAGGCGCGTCCTGGTGGGCCGAGGCCTTCGAGGCGGCCGGCTATGAAGACGCCTTCCGGGTCGAGCTTCTGCCCGAAGACGCCCACCCGCTCGATATCCGCTACAACATCATCCAGTGGGTGCACCGCCAGACCCGCGGCTGGTCCTATGGTGCATCGGTTGTCGATCCGCGCACCGGCGAGATCATCAAGGGACATGTCATCCTGGGCAGCCAGCGCGTGCGGCAGGACCGGATGATCTTCGAAGGCCTGCTTGGCGCCGACGGCACCGGCTCCGGCGCGGCGGACGATCCGCTGGAACTGGCCCTGGCCCGTATCCGCCAGCTCTCCGCGCACGAGGTCGGGCACACGATCGGCCTTGCCCACAATTTCGCGGCCTCGGTCTCTGACCGGGCCTCGGTGATGGACTACCCCGCCCCGCTCGTGACGCTGGACAATGCCGGCGAGATCGACACCTCGCGCGCTTACGACACCGGCATCGGCGAATGGGACAAGGTGGCGATCACCTGGCTCTATGGCGAGTTCGGCGAGGGCGATACCGAAGCGGCCGCGCTGGACCGCATCCTCACCCAGGCCCGCGCCGACGGCCTGCTCTACATCACCGACCGGCATGCCCGCGGCAATGACAGCGCCCATCCCCAGGCCAATCTCTGGGACAATGGCGCCGACGCGGCAGACAGCCTGACGGAAACCCTCGCTGTCCGCGCAGCCGCGCTCGAGGCTTTCGGGCCGCACGTGCTCGCCGGAGGCCTGCCCGCCAGCTCGCTGCGCGACGTATTCTCGCCGATCTATCTCTACCACCGCTACCAGGCCGAGGCCGCCGCCAAGGCGATCGGCGGCGTGGTGTTCGACTATGAGCTCAACAGGGGCAGCCAGAACGGGCTGCGCCCGGTCGCAGCCGCCGACCAGCGCCGCGCGCTGCACGCGCTTCTGGCAACTCTCGACCCGCAAACGCTGGACATCTCCGACCGCGTCCTGGCACTGATGGCCCCGTCACCTTTCGCCGACTATGACGCCGCCGCAACGCGCGAACTGTTCGACAGCCCGGCCTATCCCGCCTTCAGCCGCACGGCTNCCGCCGGCGCCGCCGCAAGGATCACCCTCGATGCCATGCTGGCACCGGGACGCATGGCCCGCCTTGCCGATCAGCACGCGCGCGACAACAGCCAGATGTCGCCGGAAGAACTCCTCGACCGGATCGAAACGCAGCTCATGCAGACCCCGCGCGGAGAGGCCGCCCGCCTGCAGCCGGTCCGTTTCGCGATCCAGACCGAATATGCCGACCAGCTGCTCGACCTGGTCGCCCAGGGCTCGCCGGCTGTTGCCGCACTGGCCCGCCAGCGCCTGGAAGCCCTGGCCGCCGAAGCCCCCGGCCGGCGCGACAGCGGCGCCGAGGCGGCGCACCGTCTCTGGCTGGCCCGCGCGATCGAGGCCGGCCTGGACCGGTTCGACCGCGGCGAGACGCCCAGCCTGACCAGCACCGACATCCCGCCGGGCAGCCCGATCGGTGCCGACACGTGCTGGCATTGCGACAGCGCTGCGCTGCTGGGACTGGGCGAGTGAAACCGCTCGCCCCCCTTCTCGCCGCGACCGCGCTCGTATCGGCGGCAGCCTGCTCGCCCGGCGCCACGCCGCCAGCACGCCTGGATGCGCAGGTGATCGCCCAGCACAGCGGGACCGGTGCCAGCCTGCGCGGCCTTTCAGTGGTCGATGCGCAGATCGCCTGGATCGGCGCCCCCGACGGGCAGGTCCTGCGCACGGCCGATGGCGGTACGAACTGGACGCTGACCCGGATTCCCGGTGCCGAGGGGCTCGACCTGCGGTCGGTCCATGCCTTCAGCGCCGACCGGGCCCTGTTCTTCACGGCCGGACAGCCCGCACGGCTCTATCTGACCGAGGATGGTGGCGCGAGTTTCGAGACGGTCTGGGAAGACCCGACCGGTGAGGCCTTTTTCGACGGGCTGGACTTCTGGAACGACCTCTACGGGATCGCCTTTTCCGACCCGGTCGACGGGCGTTTCCTCATCCTGCTGACCGGCGATGGCGGCGAGACCTGGCGGGCCGTCGAGGACGCGCCGGAAGCCCTGGAGGGAGAAGCCGGCTTTGCCGCGTCCGACAGCGCCATGGCCCTGACCGCGTCTGGCTGCGCCTTCATCGGGACAGGCGGCGCTGCGACCGCGCGTATGCTGCGCAGCTGCGATTTCGGGGAAAGCTGGAGCGTCGCCGATACGCCCCTCGCGGCCGGCCGGTCCAGCGCCGGCGTCTTCTCGATTGACGCGACCGGTGAGCGTATCGTCATCGTCGGTGGCGATTTTTCGGCTGAGGACGACCGGACCGGCAATTTCGCCTGGTCCGACGATGGCGGCAACAGCTGGGACGGCGCCCTGGAGCCCCCGCTCGGCTACCGCTCGGCCGTCACCCACCTGCCGGGCCATCCGGACACCCTTATCGCAACCGGCCCCAATGGCACGGATATTTCCCGCAACAGCGGCGAGATCTGGGTGGCCTGGGATGCGCTGGAGGGCCATCACGCGATTGCCTTTGCTCCGGACGGCACCGCCGGCTGGGCGGTGGGTTCCGAAGGACGGATCACACGGATCGAACTGGAAACCGCGCCGGACCGGACGGACTGACAGGAATGGCGGGCAGGACAGTCCTGCCCGCCGTCCGCATTATCCGCCGAAGGATTGCGAGATGGTGGCGAAAACGCCGTCATCACCGCCATCGGACGCGCTGAAATAGCGGATGTCCCAGCCGATGTTCTCGAACACCGTACCGGAGATACCGAGCTGATAGTCCTCATAGTCGGCCGAGGACAAATCGTCGAACCGGCTGGCGCCGACGCGGGCATCGATCGAGACAGTTTCGTTGAGCGGCAGGGCGAGACCCGTCGATACATACCAGCCCGGACCGATCTCACCGTAGAATTCCGGCGAGTAGGCCAGGTTGGCGTCCCATTCGAGCGGACCGAGCGCATGGCTCACCCCGCCATAGACCTCGAAGAAATTCTGGCCGTCCGGGCTGTCGGGATAGGCATAATAGATGCCGCCGATGTCGAAGCCGAAGCCGCCAGCTTCCCAGCCATAGCCACCATAGAGATCCAGCTCCATCGTGGTGTCGTCGGAGAAGTCGACACTGGATCCCCAGACCCCGGCATAAAGCCCGCTCTCGGCGGCGACGTCGAAGCCGCCGGAGACTGCCGGACCGTCGCCGGTCTGGGAAATGCCGCGGAAGACATAGTTGGTCGTCAGGGCGACATTGCCCTCGATGGTCTGGGCCGCGACCGGACCGGTCAGGGCAGAAAGGGCCAGGACGGCCGTCAGGAATTTCGCTTTCATCTCGTTACTCCTCGTTGATAGTCAGGCCTTGCTCGGCGGGCCATCGGCCGGACGCGAGCGCAGCGTCTCGGGTGCGCGCAGCTTGACTGGCGCGGATTTCAGGGACCGCGGCGGTCCGGGTCGGGACCGGAAGGTGTCCGCGGCATTTCGGGATTGGGGGTCGGTCGGTTCGGCCCCGGGCAGACCGGCCGGCTCGGCGACCGCCCGGGTCGCCTCACCAGCCGGAATCCCCGCTACTCGGCCGGGGCCGCCGGCTTTCCCGGATCGATTGCGGCGAAGATCGAACCCGCCGGATGACCCAGCTCGGACAGATCGCCGCCGACATTCTCGGCGTCCGGCGACAGGCGGATACCCACCGTGATCTTCAGGATCAGCCAGACCACGAAGCTGGACAGGAAGACAAAGGCACCGACGGCACCGACGCCGACCGCCTGGCCGAAGAAGGAGGCTTCGGAATTGGTCAGCGGAACCGCCATCGTCCCCCAGATGCCGGCAAAGAGGTGGACCGGAATGGCGCCCACCACGTCATCGATGCGCACAGCTTCGAGAAATTTCGCACCGAAGGTCGCGATCACCGAACCGACCGCGACGATGGCGATCGCTTCGAGGATGGTCGGCGTCAGGGGTTCGGCCGTGATCGAGACCAGGCCGGCCAGCGCGCCGTTCAGGCAGTAGGCGAGATTGGCCTTGCCGCCGCCGAGCGCCATCGACAGGAGATAGGCCGTCACCACACCGGCCGCGGCCGCCATGTTCGTATTGGCGAAGATCTGGGAGATGGCGACCGCATCTGCAGCCGAGCCCATAGCGAGCTGCGAGGCGCCGTTGAAGCCGAACCAGCCGAACCAGAGGATGAATGTCCCCAGCGTGGCGAGCGGCAGGGAGGACGGCACCATCGGTGTCGCATTCGGACCGAACCGGCCTGTACGGGCCCCCAGCAGGATCGCGCCGGCAAGCGCGGCCCAGCCACCGGTGGAGTGAACCAGCGTCGAGCCGGCAAAGTCTGAGAAGCCGAAATCGCTGTCGAGCCAGCCGGCACCCCATTCCCAGGAACCCTGGACGGGGTAGATCACGGCGGTGAGCACCACGACGAAGATGAAGAAGGGACCGAGTTTGACGCGTTCCGCGATCGTGCCGGAGACGATCGAGGCCGCGGTCGCGACGAACACCATCTGGAAGAACCAGTCGGACGCTGCCGCATACCCGGTCTCCAGCGAGATTTCGGCGTCGCCGGCCAGTTCGGACGGCCCCCAGACTGCCGGCATGCCGAACCAGGGTGTCTCGCCGCCATACATGATCTGGTAGCCGACCAGATAGAACATGATGCCCGCGATCGAGTAGAGCGCGATATTCTTCAGGCAGATGGCGGCAGCGTGCTTGGTCCGCACGAAGCCGACCTCCAGCATCGCGAACCCGGCCGCCATCAGCATGACCAGGAAGCCGCCGATAAGGAAGAGCAGCGTGTTGAAAACGAATGCGGTTTCTTCGGACACCTCGGCCTGGGCCGGGCCGGCGACAAGTGCGCCGGCCGCCAGCGCGACCAGCGCGCCGCCAAGAAGTGTCTTTCGTGTCTTCATTGTGCCAATCATTGGGATCCCCCCCGCTCTGGCAACCATCCCTTGAACCGCCTGCGGGTGAGCCTCGCGCACCGGTCGCATGCGGTGAAACCGTTCTTGATTGAACGGTCCGCTTGTTCGACTCGGACCTGACTTGTGCACGAATATTGCGCGCAATAGCGAAACGCCTGTTTCGCCGGGCAAGTTGATCCTCACTACCCTCGGGCAGCGACGGACCCCATCAACGCGCTCTGTGATATGGCCGCGTCATCGCGGCTCGTTGTTTGACAACCCTATGACACCGAATGCTGCACCGCAACATTTTTCTTCAAGGCGACATTTGAAGAGTTATTCGTGCATGTTTTTGACCGTATGGTCATTCTGCGGGATATTTTCCCGCTCTGCGGAAAAGAGCTGGCGGCCGTCGCCGCCAGCAGTTCAATCCACAGAGTCGCGACATGATCGGATGCCGCGGGGAAATCAGCGGCCTTCGCCCGAAGCGCGGTCAACCGGTTTCATGCAATTTTTTGCCGCAGCGCCACCATTGCCCGGAATTGAGACAGGCTGCCCGGATTTCGAGCAAGATGAATGGCGCATCAGCTTTCCGGATGGCGCGGACCGTCCGGGCGGGTGAGGATAAAGGTCGCGGATGCACCCAGAACCAGCGCCTGGACGAGCAGCAGATACGGGCCGACGCCGACGGCCCAGCTGACCAGAAGCGCCACCAGCATGGCCGCGACGGAAAGCAGTTTGGAGCGGCGGTCAATCCCGCCATGCTCGCGCCAGTTCCGGATCATCGGGCCAAAATGCCTGTGATCGACCAGCCAGTCGTGCAGCCGCTGCGAGCTCCGCGCGAAGGCGAAGACCGCCAGCAGCAGGAAGGGCGTGGTCGGCAAAAGAGGAAGGGCGGCACCGGCAATTGCCAGTCCGACGCACACACCTCCCAATGCCAGCCAAAACAAGCGAACCATGATGCGTCAGCCTACCGTGAAGCGCACGATTCTGCGCCTTGAAATTCCATTGCGCGGGAACCCTCCGGTTCGCCGTTTTTTGCTCACACCGACCCCGATATGCGATTTGATGCAGAAATTTTCCAATTGAGGGGTTGCAATCATGATCGAGTGCGGTCACGCTGCAGCGCAATAGGAAACAGGAATGCCCCTGTCATGTCGATGAACGCCATTGCCCAGCCGGTTCTTCCGGCCGCCGCCTTCGAAGGCGCGCGGGCAGGTTCGCTCGGCCTCCTCCTTCTCGTACTCGTACTTATTATCACCCCCATAACGGGAGTGGCGTACGCGCCTGCCGGCTAGGTAAAAACCAAAGCAAAGGCAGACACGAAAAACCCCGCTCCCGGAACCTGGGAGCGGGGTTTTTCGTGTTTCGCCGCACGGAAAGCTTCGATGACACAGAGTTCGAAAAAAACGTCAGACGCGATCACCAAGGGGCCGGCCCGCGCCGCCGCCCGCGCCATGCTGCGCGCGACCGGCATGCAGGACGCCGACTTCGACAAGCCGATGATCGGCGTGGTGAACACCTGGACCACGGTGACGCCCTGCAACATGCACCTGGCGGACCTGGCTGTTCCGGTGCGCGAGGCCGTCAGCGAAGCCGGCGGCTTCCCCGTCGACTTCAACACGGTCGTCGTCTCCGATGGCATCTCCA
>PANX01000072.1 GCA_002707795.1 Maricaulis sp. | reverse complement strand
GGCCGCGCCCGGCGCAGGATCGCATTGATCCGCAAGACCAGTTCTTCCGGCTCGAAGGGTTTGGCGAGATAGTCGTCGGCGCCCAGCGACAGCCCCTTGATACGGTCCTCGGCCTCGCCGCGGGCGGTGAGCAGCAGGATGGGCGTATCGCCCCGCTTGCGCACGGCTTCGGTCAGCTCGAACCCGTTCATGCCCGGCATCATCACATCGAGAACCAGGAGATCGAAGGCGAGCGAGTTGAGGGTCGACAGGGCCTTGGCGGCATTCGGCGCCGTGGAGACGCGGAAGCCGCGTTCCTGGAGGTAGCGCTTGAGAAGGGTCCTGATCCGGTCGTCATCGTCGACGACGAGAATATGGGCATCACCGCCGGCCAGCTCCGCCATGCCGTCTCCTGATCTGTGTCCTGTCCAGAATGGCCTGTGCCGCCGCGCGGCTCAAGTTCAGGCCTGCGGCTTGCGGCGCAGATAACCCAGCCCGGTCGCCAGGCTCAGTGCGGCGGTCAGCCAGACGGCAATGATCCAGCCCTCCACCACCCACAGCACGGTATGGATGCCGGCGATGGCGGCAATGAGGGGAAAGGCCGTCACGACCATGGCGATGGCGGTCTTCAGCTTGGCCGAGGCGGAAACAGGAAGGGCCGGTTCCGCCCCGCCGCGGCCCACCATCCGGGTGAGCGTGATGACGGCATCGCGCAGCACGATGGCGGCAACCGGCACGGCCAGTGTGACAGGGCTGCCCAGGATCATCGTGTAGACCAGCAGATAGGCATCGACGAGCAGTTTGTCGGCGACGGGGTCGAGCACCGAGCCCAGGCGGGATTCGGCCGACAGGCGCCGGGCGAGCCAGCCGTCCAGCCAGTCGCTGATGGCGGCGACGACGAAAGCGGCGATGGCAAAGGCGCCCAGCGAGCGGGCGGCGACCGAGGCATCGCCCAGCCAGAGCGGAACATTGTAGTCGATCGACCAGAAATAGGATTGCCACAGGGCCCAGGCGCCGCTGACGGCCAGCACGATGCGCAATATGGTGATGATGTTGGGCAGGGCTTTCAGCACGCGGATTACCTCTGGAACCAGTCGTGGATCCTTTTGGCCATGGCTTTTGACACGCCGTCAACCGCTTCGAGATCGGCCAGGGCTGCATTTCGCACCGCCTTCGCCGAGCCGAAATGGGCCAGCAGGGCCTTCTTGCGGGACGGTCCGATGCCGGGAATATCGTCCAGCGGGTTTTCCGCCATCTGCTTCTTGCGCTTGGCCCGGTGGCCGCCGATGGCAAAGCGGTGGGCCTCGTCGCGAAGACGCTGCAGATAGTAGAGCACCGGATCCTTCTGCGGCAGTTTGAACGGGGCCTTGCCCGGCAGGTAGAAGGCCTCGCGGCCGGCATCGCGTTCAGGCCCTTTGGCGATGGCGGCGATGGCGATGTCGGTCACGCCCAGTTCGGCAGCGACTTCCATGACCGACGACAATTGCCCCTTGCCGCCATCGATCAGGATCAGGTCGGGCACGGGGGCGCCTTCCGCGCGCTCCTTCATCAGGCGCGACAGGCGGCGGCGCAGCATGGCCTGCATCATCGCGAAATCGTCGTTTGTGGCCGCATCATCGCCCTTCATGTTGAAGCGGCGATAAGCGTTCTTCTCGAAACCGTCCGGCCCCGCCACGATCATCGCGCCCAGCGCGTTCGTGCCCTGGATATGCGAGTTGTCATAGACCTCGATGCGCTGGGGGATGTTCTCCAGTTCGAAAACCCGCTGCACGCCCTTGAGGAGCTGGGTCTGGGTGGCACTTTCCGACAGCCGCCGGGCGAGCGCCTCCTTCGCGTTCGTCGCCGTGCGCTCGACCAGTTTGCGCTTTTCGCCGCGCTGGGGCGTGTGCAGCTGCACCTTGCGCTCGGCCCGCAGCGACAGGGCCTCGGCCAGCAGCTCGGCTTCCTCGATCTCGTGCGACAGGAGGATCAGGCCCGGCGCCGGCTTGTCGTCGTAGAATTGCGCCAGGAAGGCGGCCAGCACGTCAGCCGGTTCGGCGTCGCTTTCATGGCGCGGGAAGAAGGACTGGTTGCCCCAGTTCTGGCCGGCCCGGAAGAAGAAGACCTGGACACAGGACTTGCCGCCATCCTGGGCGATGGCGATGACATCGGCCTCCTCCACCCCGTCCGGATTGATGCCCTGATCGGTCGTCACGGCCGCAATCGCGCGGATCCGGTCGCGCAGCCTGGCGGCGGTTTCGAAATCCATCGCCTCGGCCGCTTCGCTCATGCGGGCCTGCAGCTCCTGGCGCAGGGCGTTGGAGCGGCCGCGCAGGAAGTCCGTCGCCTCCTTGACCAGCTCGTCATAGGCGGCCGGTTCGACCAGATCGACACAGGGCCCGGCACAGCGCTTGATCTGGTAGAGCATGCAGGGGCGCGAGCGGCCCTCATAGACGCTGTCGGTACAGGTGCGGATCAGGAAGGCTTTCTGCAGTGTGTTCAGTGTCTGGTTCACCGCGCCGACCGAGGCAAAGGGGCCGAAATAATCGCCCTTCGTCTTGCGCGCGCCGCGATGCTTGAGCAATTGCGGCGCCGGATGGTACTTGCGGATCAGGATGTAGGGGAAGCTCTTGTCGTCGCGCAGCAGGATGTTGAAGCGCGGCTTCAGGCGCTTGATGAGGTTGGCTTCCAGCAGCAGCGCCTCGGTCTCGGTCTGGGTGACCACGAACTCCATGGAGTGCGTCAGCGCGATCATCAGCGCGATGCGATTGGAATGGCCGCGGCCGGCGGCGTAATTGCTCACCCGGTTCTTCAGATTGCGCGCCTTGCCGACATAGAGAATCTGCCCGTCCTCGCCGATCATCCGGTAGACGCCGGGCCTGGGCGGCAGCCGCTTGACGTAGTCGGCGATGACTTTCGGTCCGGCGAGCGATTGCTTCGCCGGTTCGGAAAGGCCATCTATCGGACCGGATTGAGACTTCGAGGTTGCCATGTCCGACAAGATCGCCCTCGTGACCGGCGGCGGCAAACGCCTGGGTGCCAAAATAGCTGCCGCGCTCGGTGCGGATGGCTGGCACGTCGTCGTGCACTACAACACCTCCGGCACGGACGCTGAGGCCGTCGCCGCGGCGATCCGCGATGCGGGCGGTTCGGCGGACACGGTCCGGTTCGACATGGACGACACGGCCGGCATCGCGGGGTTCATGGACGGGGTGGGGCGTGTCGATGCGCTGATCAATTCCGCGTCGATCTTCGAGCCCGACCGTCCGGAGACGGTCACACCTGTGCAACTCGAACACACCCTGCGTGTAAACCTTGTGGCGCCGGTATTGCTCGCGTCTGCGATGGCAAGGCGACACGAGGACCGCGCGTCCGGCTGCATCATCAACCTGCTCGACCAGAAGCTCTTCAACCTCAATCCCGACTTCTTTTCCTATACCCTGGCCAAACAGGCGCTCCTCGGTGCGACCACCACCATGGCCATGGCTTTCGCCCCGCGCGTGCGGGTGAATGGGGTGGCACCGGGCATCACCCTGCCATCCGGCGGCCAGTCGCCCGAGGAATTCGCCCGTGCGCACCGGATGAACCCGATGCAGGGCGGGTCCACGCCCGAGGACATCATCCGCGCGGTGCGCTTCATCCTTGCGACACCGTCGATGACGGGCGAGACGATCATCGTGGATGGCGGCCAGCATCTCGACGCCCGCGACGGGGATGTGATGTATGCCGCCGGTGTGCCGGAGGACTGAGACGGCCATGAGACTGGATCAGGTGATCGAGAACGCGCTCGCCAGTGCCACCGGCGAGGACGTCTTCGTCTACCGCCTGGAAGGCGTGAAGCTGGATGTCGAGATCGGCATTCACGACTATGAGCGCGGCGTGAAACAGCGCGTGCTGGTGGATGTCGTCACCCTGGTGTCCAAGGCCTGGTGCGGCACGGACGACATCGCCACGGTCGTCGATTACGACTACATCCTCAACGGTATCAAGGCGCTGGGCGAGAAGCAGTTCGACCTGCAGGAAAGCTTGTGCGGGACCATTCTCGATATCGCCCTGGAACCGGCGGCGGTCGCCGCGGCCCAGGTGACCACCCGCAAGGTCGACGCCTATCCCGATGCCGATGCTGTTGGCCTGACGCGGTTTCGCTGCCGCCCGAAAAGCTGACCGGGTCAGCTCGCCGCAGATCGTATCAACCCGTCGGCGACCAGGCCGGCCGCAAGCAGCACCAGCGTGCCGCCGATCGCCAGATTGAACAGCCGCATGCGCAGGGGTGAGACCAGGAAGCGGCGTATGCTGCGTCCGAGCACCGCCCAGGCGCCGATCCCGAACAGACAGATCACGAAATAGAGGCTGGAGAATACGGCCAGCCGGTCACCCGCTCCTGCCAGTTCGAACAGGGACACAGCCGCCAGGCAGGCACCCCAGGCCTTCGGGTTCACCCATTGCAGCAGCACACCCTGCCAGAGGCCGGGCAGGGCCGGCCGGTCTTCGGTCTGCAAGCCGGTCGGGGCGAAGGCGATGCGGACACCGAAATAGACGATCACAGCGGCGCCCAGGACGGCCATGCCGATCTGCCAGACCGGCCCAAGCCGGGCCAGAATACTGGCCGCCAGACCTATGCTCACGAGCAGGGCCGTGAAACCGATCGTGCAGCCGAGCACGAAGGGCAGGGCCCGGCGTGCGCCGTGATGCAGTCCGGCCGACAGGGTGATCATGTTTGCCGGTCCCGGCGAGATCGACATTGTCAGGGCGAAGATGCCCATCGCCAGCAGGTTTCCCATCGCGTGTCTCCCGTTTCAGCTGATCTATCAATTCGCTTTGCGGTCGATTAGGCTGGCGAGTTGAAACTCATTGATCGAAAAATCATCGATATGCTGGACCGGCTCAAATCCCTGGCGACTTTCGGGACCGTCCTGCAGGAAGGCTCCTTCCGTGCGGCTGCGGTCAGGCTCGGCGTGGCGCCATCCACGGTGAGCTATCACATCAGCGAGCTGGAGCGTTTCCTGGGCGCTCCGCTGCTCAACCGCACCACCCGTCGCCTGTCTCCCACGGCACTGGGTGAAGAGGTCGGCCGCCATGCCGCCGCGATCGCCGCCGCCTGCGACGATGCTTTCGCGCTCGCCAGCCGTCATACAGGTCAGCTGCGCGGCAGCCTTGCCGTGACCTGTACATCGGCGGTGATCGGAGCCGGGCTGGGGGAGGCGGTTGCGGCGTTCTCCGGCGCCCATCCGGGCGTGGAGATGCGGGTGGATGTTTCCGACGCGGTTGCGGATCTCGGCGTCGGCCGGTTCGATCTCGGCCTGCGCGCCGGGCGTCTGGCTGACAGTGCTCTGAAGGCTCGCCGGATCGGACATATCCGGCGCCAGCTTGTCTGTGCGCCGGCGTTCCTCTCTGCCCACACCATCGCTGTCGACGCTGAAATGCTGGCGCAACGGCGCTGGATCCGGCTGGATGCCATGCCGGCCTGGCGCACGCTGATCACACCGGGTGGCCAGTCGGTGGATGTCGAGACACCCGGCAATGTCGTGGTGGGCAGTATCGATGCCATGATCGAGCTGGCGCTTGCCGGCATGGGGTTGGCTACCCCGCCCGCCCATCTGGTGGAGGACAGGTTGAAGACCGGCAGTCTGATCGACCCCGCGCCGGGCTGGACCGTCCCGCCCATCGACCTGCACGCGGTCTGGCCGGCAACGCGGACCGACTCGCCCGTTCGACGGGCCTTTCTCGATTTCCTGCTGGAAGAGTGGGCGCCGCAGCTGGCCTGACCGGCTGCAGCGCCCCGAGTCTAACCGGCGGCAGGCTCGCGCCGCTTCAGCAGCGGCTGGGCCTGCTTGTAGGTCAGCGAGCGCCAGACCCATTCCAGCGGGCCGAAGCGGAAGACCGACAGCCAGAGCGGCGACCAGATCAGCTGCACCGCCCAGACGATCAGCACCAGCTTGGCCTGGTCGACCCGTTCGACCGTGCCGAACAGGCCGAGACCCGGCGTGCCCACGAAGATGAAGGTCATGATCAGGGTCTGGGCGATATAGTTGGTGAAGGCCATCCGGCCGGCTGCGGCGAAAGGCATCAGCAGGAGCCGGAAAGCGCCGAGCTTGGCCAGCAGCATCACGGCGGATGCATAGCCGAAGGAGAGGACCAGGCTGCCGAAATAGCTGTAGCTGGTGCCCAGGGCCATCGCCTCGGTATCGAATTCGCCGGCGATCATCGACTGCGTGCCCATGTGCGACAGCAGATAACCGGCCACCAGCGTCACGGCTGCCAGAACGGCATAGCGTCCCAGGCTCCAGCTCGCCGACAGGAAGCCGGACTTGAACAGGGCCATGCCGATGAACATCAGGCCCATCAGGCGCGGTCCGAAGGCGATCAGCCCGCCGATCTGGCCGATCGCGGCAAAGCCGGCATTCCAGGGCAGGCGCTCGAGATAGCCGGCCTGGTAGGCCTGCGTCATGCCGGCCATCATCTCGGCCATCATGGCGTCCTGTTCCGGCGTTTCGGACATGCCCGCGAACGGAACAGCCAGCCAGGCACCGCCCACCATCATGAGGGCACTCACGCCGATCAGCACGATGCCCCAGGTGACCAGTGCGCCCGGCGACATGCGGCGGGCCTTCACGGCCAGCATGCCCAGCAGGGCGTAGCTGACGAGGATATCGCCCCACCAGAGCAGGTAGGCGTGGATCGCGCCGATCAGCAGCAGCCACAGCATGCGCGGATAATGGCGGCCGGTATCGTCGCCGGTCCCCGCCATCATGACGATGCCGGCGCCGAACAGGGTCGAGAAAATCGTGATGAATTTCAGATGGAAGAAGGTGTGGGCAATGGCCCAGACCGACAGGTTGGCGCCTGTCAGATCCATCTGCATGGTCGGATTGTCGTAGGCGAAGGGCGACATGGCAAAGCCCTGCACATTCATCATCAGAATGCCCAGGACCGCGATGCCGCGCAGCGCGTCGATACTGATCAGACGCTCGGTGTTCGGTGAAGCCATGTGTCCCCCCTCGGAATTACAGCCTTCGGCGGGAGGTTACGATGGGACAGGGCGAATGTCTGCGGGACTTTCGTCCGGATCGTCCCCTGCGGCGATCAGGCACCCAGCGCTGACCTCGCCAGTACGACGATATAGCCGACATAGGCGATGAAGAGCAGCAGGCCGAACAGTCGGCTGATCGGCTGGCGTGCCAGGATGATCGCGGCGATCGCAACGCTCGCGCCGACCATCACCCACAGATCGAGGGCGAAGAAGCCCTCGGGAACGGGAAGATTGTCGCCCACTGCCGATGCGGCGAGACCGGTGGCGCCGCCAACCGCAAAGACGTTGAAAATGTTCGAGCCGAGCACATTGCCGATCGCCATGTCGGCCTGTCGCCGCATCGACGCCATCACGACGGTCGCGAGTTCGGGCAGGGAGGTGCCGAAGGCGACGGCGGTCAGGCCGATCAGGGCTTCGTCGACATTCAGGGCGAGGGCGGCTTCGGTGCCGCCGGTCACGATCATCTGGGCGCCGACGGGCAGCGCGACAAGGCCGATGAGAACGGCGGCAACGCTGCGCCCCACGCCGGTCGGCAGGCCTTCCATGTGTTCGAGATCTGTGAGTTCCGCGAGCGAGGGATCGTCGCTTTTCTTGCCGGCCAGCACGCCCATCAGGCCGACATAGGCGACGATCAGGGCGAACAGGACGGCGCTTTCGACCGTGTCGATGGTGCGGTCCCAGCTGACCGCCACCAGGGCGAGGGCGGCCAGGAGTGCGATGATCGCATTGCGCCGGACGCCGGGCGTGGTTGTGGGAATGGCGCCGAAAATCGCCGGCAGGCCGAGAATCAGGAGGAAGTTCGCGGTGTTGGAGCCGACGATATTGCCCAGCGCGAGGCCGGGCACGTCTTCCAGGGCCGATTGCACCGAGACCACCAGCTCGGGCGCAGATGTCCCGAAGGCAATGATGGTGAGGCCGACCAGAAGCGGCGGCAGCCGCCAGATCCGGGCCAGGCCCGCACTGCCCCGGACCAGCAGGTCCCCGCCGAACAAAAGAACGACGATCCCGCCCAGGATCAGGGCGATGAACACGGGTGCAGCCATGCCGGTAACCTCTGGAAACGCGGACTAGTCGAGGCGGCGGTATTCGATAAGGTTGAGCAGTCCGAAAATTGCCGCGACGCCGAGGATGGCAACAAGAGCGTACATGATCATTTTCCCGAAAATGGCAGTCAGATGCCCCGTACATAGCGTGACGAACAGGCGGTGGCTAGCGGTGGAAGCGGCATGAGCTGGCGCGCACGCATCGAGCCGGCGGTACGCCCGATCCTGCAGTCCTGGTGGCGTCTGTCGCGGGGAACCACAATCGGGGTCCGGGCGATCGTCACGGACCGCGACGGGCGCGTTGCGCTGGTCCGTCACACCTATGTCCATGGCTGGTATCTGCCCGGCGGCGGGGTGGAGCGGGGCGAGCCTGTTCGCGAGGCCCTGCGCCGCGAACTGGCCGAGGAAGCGGGCGTGGAGGTGACCGGACCAGCCGATCTGCTTGGAATCTACAGCAATCATGCGAGCTTTCGCGGCGATCACGTCGTGCTGTTCGCGGTTCGCGACTGGCGGGTNTGTNCGNCAGANCATGCCGGNGAGATCGAGGCGGTGGACTGGTTCCATCCGGACGACCTGCCGCACGGCACATCGCCGGCAACGCTGCGCCGGCTTCGCGAATACGCGGGAACGGCCAATCCGTCGGATGAGTGGTGAGAAAAAGGTGCGGTGTACCGGCCCGGCCCGGAGCAAAGCGAGGGTTGTTGCCCGGTCCGGACCGATACACCGCGGGGCGCACGCTGAGGACATTATGGGCGTGGCGGTGAACCCGGGCTGACCGGAGCGGGCCAATTTGTGCCATGAATTTGGCGGTCTTACGCGACAAGCGCCACAAAATCGCTAACATGGACTTCGGGCGTTCAGGCGGGGTCGATTCGAATGACCGCAGATGCGGACGAAGATACCTATCTCCGTAACGAACCGGAGCAGGCCGTGGCGCGGTCTGCCTTGCAGCGCCTTGCCGATATTGACGGCTGGGTCGGACAGGTCCTGCCCGGCCTCGTCGCTGTGTCCTTCATTGTCGTTGTTGCGCTTGCAGTGATGGCGGGCGAGGGCGCGTTGATGGCGTCGGCCCGCTCGACCAACCTGTCCGCGCTGCAGACCGTGCTGCGCAACACGATCCAGCGCTTCGAGGACTGGGCCCAGGATCGCGAGAACGATGTCCGGGTCTGGGCGGAAAACGAGGTCGTCGTCGAAGCCCTGGCGGAATTGTCGCGTGCGCCCGTCCGGTCCGAGCTGGAACGTTCGCCTGCCCAGGCCCGCCTGCGCGAGACGCTGGGGCCCTGGCTCACCGAATACGGCTATCGCGGTTATCTGCTGATCTCGTCCAACGGCACGACGCTGTCCTCGATGCGCGACAGCGTGCTGGCGCAGCCGGCCCTGGTCCTCGATCTTCTGCCCGAGGGGCGCTTCCAGCGCAGCGGCTCGGTTCTGACGCGTCCCCACATCGTCGATCTGGCCCTGCCGTCCCCGGACATGGAAGGTGCGCCGATCGACGAGGAAATCCTGATGTACTCGGTCGCGCCGATCCGCGATGAAGGCGAGGTCGTGGGCTATCTGGCCCTGCGGGTGGATCCGCTGGCCGAGTACTCCGCCACCTTCCGCGTGGGGCGTACCGGCGTGTCCGGCGAGACCTATGCGATCGACCGGACGGGCCGGCTCCTGACCGAGACCCGCTACAGCGAGGAATTCGTCGAGGCGGGGCTGCTGGCAGACGGGCATCCCTCGATGCTGCATCTGGAAGTACGTGACCCCGGGGTCAATGTCACCCGTGGCGCGATCCCGTCCCGTCCCTACGCCGAATGGCCCCTGACCGAGGCCGCGCGGAGTGTCACCACCGAAGGGCGCGGCTATAATCTGCGCGGTTATCGCGATGCACGCGGCGTTCTCGTCATGGGCGCGTGGGTATGGGATGACAGCCGTGATATCGGCGTCATCACCGAGATCGAGGTCATCGACGCGCTGGCGGGGGCCAACCAGGCCCGTGCCGTGCTGCGGGTCTTCGCCGTGGCGATGGCCCTGTCCTTCATCCTGCTGGCGGTCCTGTTCAGTGCACACAGGACGATCACCCGGCGCCGGGCGCAGGCCACGGCTGCGGCCAACCAGCGCCTGTCGCAAATCCTGATGACAGCGGCCGAGGGCATTTACGGCATCGACGGGCAGGGTGTGCTCACCTTCATCAACCCGCGGGCCTGCCAGATGCTGGGCTATGACGAGAGTGAGCTGATCGGCCGGGATATCCATGCGGTGATCCACCATTCCCGCCGCGACGGTTCGCTCTATCCGCGCGAGGAATGCCCGCTTCACCATCCCGGCACCACAGCCGAGACGGTGGACGGCGATGTGTTCTGGACCAAGAGCGGACAACCCATCCCGATCGAATCGGCAAGTTCGCCGCTCGATCCGTCGGATCCGGCCAAGGGCGCGGTGATCACCTTCCGCGATATCACCAATCGCAAGCGCGACGAGCTGGCCCTGCGCCGCTACGCCCAGGAGCTGAAACGGTCGAATTCCGAGCTGCAGGAGTTTGCCTATGCCGCCTCGCACGACCTGCAGGAGCCCCTGCGCAAGATCCAGGCTTTCGGCGAGCGGCTGAACAACAAGTGCTATGACGCGCTGGACGATACCGGCCGGCACTATCTGGAGCGCATGGTCGATGCGGCGACGCGGATGCGCCGGCTGATTGACGATCTGCTGAGCTATTCGCGGGTCAATTCGAAGACCACGTCCTTCCTGCCGGTCGAGCTGGCGACCGTGCTGGCGGATGTCCTTTCCGATCTTGAGCCGCGGATCGCGGCAGAGGGTGCGAAAATCCGTGTCGGCGAATTGCCGGCGATCGAGGCCGATCCGGGCCAGATGCACCAGCTCTTCCTCAATCTGATCGCCAATTCCCTGAAGTTCCGCCGTCCCGGCGTCCAGCCATCCATCTCCATCGAGGGCAGTGTCGAGGTCGGCGAGAACGGGGCCATGGCGCGGATTGCGGTCGCCGACAATGGTGTCGGCTTCGAGCCGCGCCACGCCGAGCGCATCTTCGGCATGTTCGAACGCCTGCATGGCCGCGACGAGTTCGATGGAACGGGTGTCGGTCTGGCGACCTGCCGCAAGATTGCCGAACGCCATGCCGGCGAGTTGACGGCCTGGGGCGAGCCGGATGCCGGCGCGGTCTTCACCCTGTTGCTGCCGGTGCGCCAGGGCAGTGTAACCTGACGGGAGGCGCGGGGCGGCGCGTCCCGTGACATGTTCATGAGCCAGCCGGACCCGGACAGTGCAGGACTGCAGCAGCGTATCGTGCCCGTGCTGGCGGCGATCTGTCTTCTGCTGGCCGCTGGTGCGGGCCTGCCACTGGCCCGGGCAACCCCGGCGGCGCTGACGATTGTGCTGGCGCTCGTCGCCTTGCTGCTGGCGGTGGTTATCATCAGCTGGCGGCAGACAGACCGGGTATTGACCCGGCAGAACTCGGACCGTGCCCGGATCGCGCGGCTGGAAGCGGAGAAGGCGGATCTGGAGATCTTCGTCAACGCGGCGACCCACGACCTGCACGAACCCCTGCGCAAGATCCAGGTTTTCGGCGACCGCCTGCGCGATCAGCTGGGCCTCCTGCCCGATCCTGCGCTCGCGCAGCCGCTGGACCGGATGACCGCCGCGGCCGGGCGCATGCGCGACCTGCTCGATGCGCTGCTGGTGCATGTCCGGGTGCGCGATGACCGGACGGTTATCACATCCGTGGATCTGGACGCGATCCTGGCCGGGATTCTGGAGGATCGTGCGGCCGATATCCAGGCGGCGCAGGCGAAGATCGAGGCCGGCACGCTGGGAGCGGTCGAGGCCGACGCCGTCCAGATGCGGACGCTTTTGGAAAATCTTGTCGATAATGCCTTGAAATACCGGCGTTTGGACGCGAGTGTGAATATTCTTATTTCCACTCAGGCCGACGACAACGAGGCAGGCGGGCGCGTGACAATCGAGATCAGCGATAACGGGATCGGCTTCGACCCGCGCCATGCCGAGCGCATATTCGGCCTGTTCGAGCGCCTGCATTCGCGCGACGCCTATCCGGGGGCCGGTGTGGGGCTTGCCACGAGCCGCAAGATTGCCGAACGTCACGGCGGGTCGCTTTCAGCCCGTGGAGAACCCGGTTCGGGCGCTTGCTTCACCTTGATCTTGCCCCGCCGACGGGCGAACCTGTTATCCGACCCGGCCCGCAGGGCCGACTAATTCGACGAGGCTTTCATCATGAGCCAGGACAACCGGCTTTTCACCATTCTCATGGTCGACGACGATCCGGATGATCGTCTGCTCTTCAAGGAAGCCTGCGAGGAGGTGCGCCTGCGCAATCCGCTGGAATTCCTCGAGAACGGCGAACAGCTTGTCGATTATCTCAAGCGTCGCGGCGCGTATGCGAACCTCGAGGGCACGCCCTATCCGGGGATCATCCTTCTGGACCTCAACATGCCGCTCAAGGACGGGCGCGAGGCGCTGGAAGAAATCAAGAATGACAGCGAGCTGCGGCACATCCCGATCATCGTGCTGACGACCTCGAAGGATGAGGATGATATCCTGTCGAGCTACGGGCTGGGGGCTTCGTCCTATATCGTCAAGCCGATCTCGCTCGACCGGCTGATGCGGGTGGTGAACTCGATCGGCGAGTACTGGGTGCAGATCGTCGAGGTGCCGGCGGCGGAACGTTCGTCCGAGGGTCTGGACGACGAGGAATAGCGCCGCTCCGGCGAATCGCCTTTCGCGCGAGCGGTCGCGACTTCGACGCAATTATTGTCTAGTGTCCCTCCTGGCGGCCTTCGGGGGGAGGGGAGTTCCATGCTGTTTGCACGTCTGTCCAAGATTTCGGCGACGCTGTTCGTATCCATGCTCATGGCGATGGGCATGCTGGTCCTGCTCTGGTTCTACCTGCCTGAATGGCTGGGCTGGGTGCAGGATGGCGCCGATCTCGTCGAGGACGGCGTGTCGGCCATTCCCATACCCGAGCAATACAACAATCTCGTCCGCATCTATGCCAGCGACGACAAGATCGTCCTGCTGATCTTCACGGTCATCGCGCGCTTCATCCTGGCGATCTTCGGCACGGCTTTCACGACCGCGACCCGGGTCGCGAAAATCCGTGTGGCCGAGCCGCCCTTCATCAGCCGCATCTCCTCGATGATCGCCACGCTTTTCCTGTCCTTCGTGCTGGCGATCCTGATGCTGGCCTTTATCGCACTGACCATGGAGCACGTGCTGCATTCCATGCTCGATATGGCCGACTGGGTAGAGGATCAGCTTGCACGCCTGCCGCTGGCCGGCCGTTGGCGCTCCGGCGTGCGGTTTGCCGTGTCGGACGACAAGATCCTGCTGCTCTTCTTCACCATCATCGCCCGCGTCCTGATCGCCCTCGTGGCGACCGGGTTCACGGCGGCGTGGAATTCGATAACCGGCGGCAAGACCGAGACGATCAGGGTTCCGGCATAGTTCGTCCCGGCGCTGGGTGCACCGGCTAAATGCGGTTGTCATCTTTCCGGGGCAAGCTTGCGGATGCGTCCCTTGCTCCGGAGTTTTTCATGTTCGTCCGCGTCGTGTGTCTTGCTGCCATGCTGGCGGTTTCCGGGGCGGCGTTCGCCGATGGAGCGCTCAGTGCGCTGGAGGCGGTTCGCCGGTCGATCGAACGGCCGCACACGCCGCTCGAGGCTCAGTGGATCGAGATGGATGTGTGTGGATCCGGTGAGGACAGCGGACGCGGCTTTCTCAATTCCGTGCGCGATTATCGCAGCCGGGACTCCCTCAATGTCGAGCTGTTGCCAACCGTGCGGGCACGGCTGGAGCAGCGCCTGGGAGGCGATCCGGTTGCTGTGCTGCGCGGACAGCGGATCGCTGTCTTCGGGCCGGTCCGGCAGGTGCAGATAAACCTCTACGATGGCGGTGTGCCGACGGGGCGCTACTATTTCCAGACACAGATGCGGCTGGCTTCCGCCAGTCATCTCGAGGTGCTGACCACGGACACCGGCGAGCCGCTTGCCGCACGGTGCGGTACGCTGATCGTCTGACCGCCCTACGCGCTGAGGCGTTCGGCCAGGAAGGGCAGGGAGCGGTCCATGCGGTAGTCGATCGAGGAGTGGTTGTCCGGGAACTCCTCGTAGACGTGGTCGATGCCGCGGGCGGCGAGCGCCTTGTTCATGCGGCGCGCGCCATAGACCAGATTGTACTGGTCGACATCGCCGCAATCGATGAACAGGCCCTTGAGGGATTTCAGTCCCTCGGCATGGGCGTCGAGCATTTCCAGCGGATCCCACTTCATCCACTCGGCCCAGCGTTCGGGAATGCGCTCGCAGGTATCGGTCGTCACCGGCAGGCGGATGCCCAGGAAGGCGTCGGGATCGGGGTCGTAGGTCGCGCCCATGGCCAGGGTCATCATCGCGTGCAGATCGTCGCCATTGACCTTGTCGGAGGCTTCGAAGGCCTCGACGAAATCCTGGATATTGCCGCCATGCCTGGCGAGACGCCGCAGGGTGAAGGCGAAGTCGGCGGCGAACATCAGCTCGAACCCCATATCGCCGGAATGGCAGGCCGCGGCCGACCAGAAGTCGGGGTGCAGCAGGGCGTGGACCATGGCGCCATAACCGCCGGAGCTCTTGCCGAACACGCCGCGCCGGCCGGGACCGCCGCAGCCGAAGGTTTGCTCGATGAACGGCACGGCCTCCTGCAGCAGGAAATCGTCCCAATTCCCCATCGCCGCCGAGTTGACGTACTGATTGCCGCCCAGGCGGGTGAAACAGTCCGGGAAGGCGATGACGCAGGGCTTCATTTCGCCGTCATCGATCAGCCGCTGGGCGCGGCTGGGCGCGCTTTCCCCGAAGCTTTTCCAGTTGGTGTGCGCCGGGCCGCCGCCGGTGAAGCCGACCAGGTCGACGAGGAGGGGCAGGCCGGCCGGATCGTGGCCGTGCGGGATGTAGACATCGATCCGCCGGGTCAGGTCCTCGCCGAGCATGTTGTTGGCGATCGCTTCGCTCTTCACGAAGTGCGTGGTGACCGTTCCGGCCGGCAGGTGACGTTCTCGGCGCATGGCTTTCCCCATTGGCTTGCGCGGCCACACTAGAGTGCATGCGCTCGCGGGCAAGTGCTTGAGATGTTGTGCGAAGCGGGCGATCCTTCCGCATGGTCCAGGACAAGCGCTTCATCTCCGCCGACGGGCTGCTGGCCGACAGCATCCGCCTGGCGCGCCAGATTCACGATGCCGGCTTCCGGCCGACCCATATCGTCGCCGTCTGGCGGGGCGGGGCACCGGTCGGCATCGCGGTGCAGGAATATCTCGAATACCGCGGCCTGGAGACCCACCACATCGCCGTTCGCACGGCCTCCTATACGGGGATCGACCGGCAGGCGCCGGTCGTGCGCGTGTTCGGCGAGGGCTATCTGGTCGACACGCTGAATGCGGAAGACCGGCTGCTTATCGTCGACGACGTCTTCGACAGCGGCCGCTCGATCGAGGCCCTGCAGCGTGTTCTGCAGGAGAAATGCCGCCGCAATTATCCCGGCGAGGTGAAGGTCGCCACGGTCTACTACAAGCCGGCCCGCAACCGCACCGGCGGCAAGCCGGACTTTTTCGTCGAGGAAACCGATGACTGGCTGGTCTTCCCGCACGAGATCTGCGGTCTCACCGACGACGAGATCCGCACCAAGGGCGCAGCCGGCGCGGCGGTGCTGGACTAGCGATCACGGCCAGTCGCGGGCACCGTGAAGGACGCGCAGGATCTCGATGCCGTCGCCGTTCTGCCGGTAGATGACGAGATAGGCCGTTCCCGGCAGGGCCAGTTCCCGTGTCGATGCGACACGCCCGGTGCGGCCCATTGAGGGATAGGTGCCCAGCATGCCGACGGCTTTGAACATGTGATCGCGAAGACGGGCGGCGGCGTCGATATTGTCGGCGGCGATCCGGGTGAAAATGGTAACGAGGTCGTCTTTCGCGCGGGCCGACCACGCGATCATCATGCCTTGCGGGCCGCCTCGATCAAGGCATCGATCTCGTCGACGACCTGGTCGTGCGGCACCGTCTTGCCGGCATCGGCATCGCGGATACCGTCCCGGATGGCTTCAACCATCCAGTCCTGCTGATCGAAATATTGTTGCAGGGCGTCCTTGACGACCCAGTTGCGGGACCGGTCCTGCGCCTTGGCCAGGGTGTCGAGCTTGTCGATGGCGGCATCGTCGATGCGGATGGAGATATTTTTCATAATCCCGGCTTTGTAATCACATCTGATGAAGTGTACCACGCCGCCGGAACCCGCAAAAGGCGTGTCGTCCGGCCTCCCTATTTCACCCGGTGGATGGCGCAGAGCTTGTTGCCGTCGGGATCGCGGACATAGGCCAGGTGCATCGGTCCCATACTGGTCTCGCGCAGGCCGGGCGCGTCCTCGATCGAGGTGCCGCCATTGGCGATACCGGCATCGTGGAAGGCCTTCACCTGCTCGGGCGAGGAGCACTTGAAACCGATCGTGCCGCCATTTGCGCCGCAGGCGGCCTCGCCATTGATCGGCTCGGAGATGCCGAACGTGTTGCCGTCATGCCGGTAGAAATACCGCACATGCCCCGTCGGCGCTTCATTGCGCAGGGGCTCGCCGGCACCCAGCGTGCCCAGAACGGCATCGTAGAAACGCTTGGCGCGCTCGATGTCGCTGGCGCCGACCATGATGTGATTGAACATGCGGTGTCCTCCCCTCAGGCCTCGTCCAGGCCGATGTCGAAATTGGGCGCCGAATGGGTCAGTGCGCCGACCGAGATTACATCGACGCCGGTCTGTGCGATATCGCGCACCGTGTCGAGATTGACCCCGCCGGACGCTTCCAGCGTGACCTTGCCGCTGGCGGCCGCGACGGCGGCGCGCAGATCCTCGAGGGAGAAATTGTCCAGCAATACGCTTTCGGCNCCGGCATTGATGGCGGCGTCGAGCTGGGCGAGCCGGTCGATCTCCACGGCGACGCGGGTCATGTGGCCGGCATGGTCGCGGGCGGCCTTCACGGCCTCGGCCACCCCGCCACAGACGGCGACGTGATTGTCCTTGATCAGGATGGCGTCATCCAGCCCGTAGCGGTGCAGCGCGCCGCCGCCCGCCTGGACGGCCTGGAGTTCGAAAGCGCGGAAGCCCGGCGTGGTCTTGCGGGTATGGACGATGCGGGCTTTCGTGCCGGCGACGGCGTCGACATAGCGGCGGGTGAAGGTGGCGATACCGCTCATCCGGCCCAGATAGTTCAGGGCAATCCGCTCGGCCGAGAGCAGCGCGCGGGCCTGGCCGTTGACGGCGGCGAGCACCTCGCCGGCCTTGACGCTGTCGCCGTCGCACACCTGGACATTCACCAGCGCGTCCGGGTCCATCTGCCAGATCGCTTCCACGGCCGGCTGCAGGCCGCAGATCACACCGGTTTCGCGGGCGACGAAGTAGAATTTCGCCTCCTGGATTTCCGGGATGCAGGCCAGCGATGTCACATCGCCACGGCCGCCCTGGTCTTCGGCGAAAGCACGGGTGACGGCATCGGTGACGACGAAGCGGGGCAGGGGGGAAACGGGCATGGCGTCCTATTCGGCGGGTTCGCGGTAGCGGGCCGGAATCTCGGTGCCGGCAGCAAGGTCGGCCAGGGTCATCCGGGTATGCTGTGCCACGGTGTCGGTGGCGGGGCAATCGGTGCGGAAATGCCCGCCCCGGCTTTCATTCCGGTTGAGGGCGCCGGTGACGATGAAGCGTGCCGCAAGCAGTGCGTCCGCGTCACCATGCGTGCTCATAAGACCGTCAATAAGGTCACATAGCTGCACCATAGCTGCACCATTGCGCTCCACTCCGCAGGCCCGGCTCATGGCGGCGCGGAGTGTCGCGAGTGCGTCGGCGGGAAGTTCGGGCGGACACAATCCTTCCCCTTGATGGGGAAGGTGGGCCGCGGCGGAGCCGCGGGTCGGAAGGGGTGGGGGCGAGCGTCTGGCTTGCTGGGCATCACCGGGTTTCACCCCCTCCACCACGCCTGCGGCGCGGTCCCCCTCCCCCATCAAGGGGGAGGATGGCAGAGCCCTGGCCACCCGTGCCGCACTCACCAGGCCCTCGGCCAGCGAGTTGGAGGCGAGACGGTTGGCGCCGTGCAGGCCGCTCGAGGCGCATTCGCCGATGGCATAGAGGCCGGGGATGCTGGTCGCTCCGTCGATATCGGTCATCACTCCGCCCATATGATAATGGGCTGTGGGGGCGACGGGGATAAGTTCGCGGCGCGGATCGATGCCGGCCTGCATGCAAGCTGCGAAAACGGCAGGGAATTCCTCCGGGAAAGCTTCGCCGATCGCGGTGCGGCAATCGAGGAAAGCGCCCTTGCCGGAGAGGTTCTGCCGGTGCACCGCCCGGGCGACGACATCGCGCGGGGCGAGTTCGGCATCGGCGTGGACGGCTTTCATGAAACGGTGGCCCGTGCGGTCGACCAGGGTCGCGCCTTCGCCGCGCAGGGCTTCGGTGCACAGTGGTGCCGGGTCGAGACCGGCATTGAGGGCGGTCGGGTGAAACTGGACGAATTCCGGGTCCTGGATCACCGCACCCAGGCGGGCTGCCATCGCCATGGCCTGGCCCCGGGCGCCGGCCGGTGTGGTGGTGAGCGCAAAGAGGCCACCCGCCCCGCCCATGGCGAGGATGGTGGCGCCGGCTTCGATCGCTTCGGTGCGCCCGTCCGGCGAGCGGGCCAGCACGCCGGTACAGCCCGCAGCATCGCCCAGCAGCGCGGCCGCTTTCCAGCCATTGCGGATCTCGACGTGCGGCGCCTGGCGCACGGCATCGATCAGGGTGGCCATGATCGCGGCCCCGGCGCCGTCGCCCTTCACCCGGGCGACCCGGTGGCGGGCATGGGCGGCTTCGCGGGAGAGCGACCAGGTTTCGCCCCGGCGCTCGAACGGCGCGCCCAGGGCGGCAAGCTCGCGGACTTCCTGTGCCGCACCTTCGGCCAGCGCCCGCGCCGCATCCGCGTCGACCAGCCCGGCGCCGGCGGTGATCGTGTCGGCGGTGTGCAGGGCGGCGCTGTCATCGTCTGCCAGCGCTGCCGCAACCCCGCCCTGGGCCCAGCCGGAGGCCGCGCCTTCGCCCAGCGGCGCGCCGGTCAGCAGCACGACCGGCCGCGGCGCCAGCTTCAGCGCCGCCCACAGCCCGGCGATCCCGGCACCGCAGATGAGAACGGGACGGGTCATGGCCGTCCTCCTAGATCGAGACCAGGTCCACGGGCTTTTCCTGCCTG
>PANX01000071.1 GCA_002707795.1 Maricaulis sp. | reverse complement strand
CGCTCGGTGGTGTGGAAATCCAGGCAGGCCTGCTCGAAGGGCAGGTTACAGAAGTCGAGGATGCGCCGCACCTGGGTCTCCAGATCGGCCACGACATCCTCGTACTGCACCCGCAGGATCTCGCCGGGCAGCACCCGGTCCCAGTGATCCATCAGCTCGACATAGCCGCGATAATAGCGGCCGACCTCGTCGAGCCCGTAGGTGAATTCCTGGCCCTCTGCGAACAATTGCTTGAAGCCGGAGAAGCAGCACGCCATCGGCGCACGGCGCGCATCGATGATCTTCGCATTGGGCAGGATCAGCTTGATCAGGCCGATATGCCGGAAATTGTTCGGCATCTTGTCGGTGAAGAAGGGCGCACCCTGGCGATGGATGCGGGTGTTTTCGATATAGGCCTCGCCCAGCTCGCGCAGCTGACCGGCATCGAGCTCGTGCAGGATGGCGGGATAGCGGCCCGCCCCGTCCTCGCCCCGCGTACGGCCGCGCAGCCGGTGGGCGGTGGCGAGAATGTCAGGCAGTTCCAGCGTGCCGTCGACCTGGCTGTGCGAGGCCAGGATCTGTTCGAGCAGGGTGGAACCGGCGCGCGGCAGGCCGACGATGAAGATCGGGTCCGGTGCCGGACAGCCCTTGCCGCCCTGCGCCTCGAACAGCGCGCGCGTGCACGTCGCCGCCTGGGCATTCAGCTCCTGCGCCATGATGTCGGAGGTATAGCGCGTCTGGATGCGCTTCAGATCATTGCCGCGTTCATAGTATTCAAACGACATGTCATAGGCGCCGGCATCCTCATAGGCCTTGCCCAGGGCAAAGCAGATGTGGATGCGCTCATGGGTGCGCAGGCCCGGCGCGGCCTCCTGCTCGTGCATCCGCGCAATCTCGTCTTCGGTGAAGCGATAGGTCTTCAGATTGGCCAGCCCGTACCAGGCCTCGCCATAGTCCGGCCGCAACGCGCAGGCCCGGCGGTAGGCCTCGACCGCCTCGCCGGTGCGGCCCATCGTCTTGAGTGCGTGCGCGCGGGCGGCATGCGTGCCGGCATCGTCCGGCAGGGCGGCGAGCACCTTGTCGAACCCGGCCAGCGCCGTTTCGTATTCGCCCACGGCCAGCGCCTCGACGGCGTGGCGCGACAGGAAGACCGGACTGTCCGGATCCCGCGCCAGCAGGGCTTCGGCCTGCGACAGCGCCTCGGCGTGCTTCTGCCGCTTGCGCAGCACCTCGATATGGTCGAGCCGCACGGCGATATTGTCCGGCTCGAACTCTGCTGCGCTTTCCAGCAGGAATTCGGCATCGTCGAGCACGCCGAACCGCTTGCCGATCTCGGCCAGGATGCGCATCCCCTCGACATGTTTCGGGTTCTTCTGCAGGAAGGCGCGCGCCAGTCCCTCGGCCTTGTGCAGGCGGTTCTCGTGCAGATGGTTCATGGCCGCCAGCAGCGGCTTGGGCAGGCGGGTCAGCGCCTCGGCCTGGGCACGGCACTGGCGGGCCTCGGCCGGCTCGCCTGTGCGCTCGAGCGCTTCGGCAAGCCCCAGCCAGGCGGCCTGCAGGGCCGGGTTCGCCATCGTCGCGGCACGATAGGCGGCGATCGCCGCAGCATCGTCACCGGTCTCGCGGCAAAGATGTCCCTCTTCCTGCAGGGCCCGGCCGAAATCCGGGGCCTGTGCCTTCAGCGTGTCCAGCGCCTTGCGGGCGCCCGCATGATCCTTGCCGTAACGCAGGCAGACCGCTTTCATGTAGAGCGCGTCCACATGCTGCGGATCGGCCGCCAGAAGCGCGTCGAGCTGGACGAGCGCAGCGTCGAACCGGCCGGCATACATTTCGGCCTGGGCGGTCTTGAGGGCTTCGGAAAGATCGGCTTCGGACACACGGACTCCGGGCTGGAGAGACAGAACGAAAAGCGCCCCGCCGCCGGGCGGGACGCTTTCCGGTTATACATGCGATCAGGTCAGATGAACCGTCACGGCTCCCGACCTAGTATTGCACTCCGACGCGAACGCCGATGGTACGCGGCCGCGTGACACTCACCCGGGCCCGGTCAAAGATGAAGTTGCCGGACAGGGCCGCATTCTCGTTCGTGAGATTGTTCACGTAGAGCTCGACATTCCACTGGTCCGACCGCACGCCGGTGCGGACACCCAGCGTCGTGTAGCCGTCCAGATCCATCGAGTTGATCTCGATGATGTCGGTGCGGCTGTCGCCGGTGTGGACGATCTGGCCCTGGACGTGCGCCGTGTAGTCATTGAACACCGGCCACTCGTAACGCGCCCGCAGGTTCGCCTGGAATTCCGGTGCGAAGGCGAGCTCGGAGCCCAGCACGACGTCATCGGTCGGCGTGAGCACTTCGGTGATCTCGGTGTCGAGGATCGAGAAGGCACCGGCAACGGTCAGGCCCGGCATCTCGATCGGCGCATAGGTGACATCACCCTCCACACCCCGGATTTCGGCGTTGGCCGCATTGTCCGAGAAGAAGAGATTGGTGATCTCAGGATCGAAGATCGTCGTCTGCAAACCCTCGATCTCGACGAAGAAGGCATTACCGTTGAAGCGGACCTGCTGGTCGAACAGGTCGAGCTTCCAGCCCAGCTCGTAATTCTGCACCTCGTCGGTGTCGATGGCATAGGGCGTGGTGTAGTCGGGCACGCTGGCCGGCGTGATACCGCCCGGACGGTTCAGCAGACCCGGACGATAGCCTTCCGAATAGGTCGCATAGAACAGCATCGTGTCGTTCGTCGTCCAGTTGCCGGTCACCTTGAAGATGGTGCCGTCGCTGGCCGCGACCTGCGGCGCGCCGGCCGGGCCGTTCGGACCGAACTGGCGGGAGATATTGGTGCCGTAGGTCTGGGCGTCGACGGGGTCGCCATTGGCATCGGTCAGCGGGTAGAGAATGTCGTAGACCGAGTTGGCGCTGCCTTCGAGATCGACTTCGACATCATAGGCGCGCGCGCCGAGAACAATCTCGAACACATCCGGCACGAGGTCGTAGCTGAACTCACCGAAGAAGCCGAGCTGCTCATCCGTGCGCAGCACGTCATTGCGGAAAATGGTCGGCGCCAGGATCGGACCCGGATCCGAGAAATAGCCCTGGGTCTCATTGGCGATGTCGCCGTTCGTCGCCGCGCCATTGGTCAGCGGGTACTGGTCGATGCCCAGCGCATTGATGCCGACGGAGCCGTCCGCATTCACGCGGTCCATGGAGCCGAGATAGTTGTAGTCATTGCGCTCGGCCAGTTCCGTCTTCGAGTAGAAGACGCCCGCGGTAACGCGCCAGCGGTTCTCTTCCGGCGTGTTGAAGCGGAATTCATGGCTCTCGACGGTGGTCTCGGTGTGCGAGGTCACGTTCGAGGTCGGCGCATGGCAGGTGCCATACGGGTCCAGACCGCCACCCGGATAGCTCACCGAGCTGTCGCAGGTGTAGACCGGGAAGTACTGACCCACGAACATGTAGTCCGTGTAGTCGATGACCTGGTCCGTCTCGCGGTCGGTATAGGCACCGGTATAGACAGTTTCCAGAGCACCGACGCGGCCCTCGATCGTCCAGGCCACATTGGTGAACTCGTCTTCCAGATCGTCCGGCTGGTAGCGCTGGATTTCCCAGTCATCCAGTTCGGGGTCCTGGAAGAAGACGCCTTCGCTATCCAGCGTCTGCTGCATCACCGAGACGGTGGCGCGCCAGTCGATGTTGAACTCGTAGCGGCCGCTGACGCGGAAGCCGGAATAGGTCGTGTCGTTGAAGTCGTCCTCGACCAGCGCGCTGTTGTCGGCATTGATGAAGGTGACGTTCGACAGGTCGTCATTGGCCTGGAAGCCTTCGCGGCGCGGGGCGACCGGCAGGCCATTGTCGCGCACGGTACCGGCGGAGCGGTAGCGCGCCGACTCGGCCGTCGAGCGCGTGCCGTGGACATTGTCGATGAAGCCGCCCCGATCGTCGACAAAGGCGACGCCACGCAGAGCGAAATTGTCACCGACCGGGATGTTGACCACGGCCTGGACGCTCTGGCTGCGCTCACCGCTTTCGGTAAAGGACACGTCGAAATTGGCGTAGGCGGAGTATTCGCCCAGCACCGGCTTGTTGGTGATCAGGCGCACCGTACCGGCCTGCGAGCTCGCACCGTAGAGCGTGCCCTGCGGTCCCGGCAGGACCTCGACGCGTTCCAGGTCGACGGCATAGACGTCCAGATTGCGGCCCGGCTGCGCCAGCGGCTGCTCGTCCAGATAGAAGGCGACGTTCGGCGCCAGGCCGGCCACACCGGCGACCGTCAGGTTCGGCGTCGTCGAAGCGAGGCCGCGGATATAGATCGTGTTCTGGCCGGGGCCGCCGCCGCCGGCGGTCACGCCGGGCATCTGCTGGAGATAGTCGGTGAAGATGGTGACGCCGAGTTCCTCGAGCGTTTCGCCATCCATCGCGTTGACGGCAACGGGGATGTCCTGGGTGGAGCTTTCGCGCTTGGTCGCAGTCACCGTGATGACATCGACCTGGGCGTGGGCGGTGCCGGCGATAGACAGCGCGGCGGCGGACAGGATCGTGGTTGTAAGTGCTCGTTGCTTCTGCATAACGCGGTGGAAGCCCCCTGAATTTCGTTAATGAGTGGATCGGGAGCGGTTTAGAGCCTTGTCTGCAAATTGGCCATACTTGCTTCGAGTTGAAATCAATTCCAGCATGGATGCGTTGCAATGCCCGCCACCATCGGCCCGTCAGTTCTCCTTGTTTTTGCGATACTTTTGAAGAAGCGTTACATAGAAGCGACAGTCCGGATGCAATTCATCATCCCGGGACCTCCATTGCAGACGGCGGCCACATGATACGTATTCAAAGCATATATCGCCGGCCCCGGGCTTTAGCTGTTGGATTGCCCGGAAAGCGGCGATACATCGATCGGACAGGACGCGAACGGTTGAACGAATGAGCGATCACGACGAAATTCTCATTGCCCTGCGGCGCATCACCCGCGCCATCGACCTGCAGTCGAAACGCCTGGTGAAGGCGACGGGCCTCACCGCACCGCAGCTCGTGGTGATCGACACATTGCGCAAGGGTGGCGAGATGTCGCCCAGCGCCATCGCCCGGGCCGTATCGCTCAGCCAGGCGACGATCACCTCCATCCTTGACCGGCTGACCCAGGCCGGCCTGGTCGAGCGGGTCAAGAGCGACAAGGACAAGCGCGTCGTTCTCGCCCAGCTGACCGACAAGGGCCGCGAAGCCGGCGACAATTCGCCCGAATTGCTTCAGGCCGGCTTCATGCGATCCTTCCGCACCCTTCAGCCTTGGGAACAGAACATGCTGATCGCCTCGCTGCAGCGCATCGCGGAACTGATGGACGCCGAGGACCTGGACGCCTCGCCCTTCCTCGATACCGGCGAGATCGGCCGATGAGCACCGCCCTGCCCAATGGCGCTCAGACGGGCGGCGCCCTGACGGGAGGTGCTCTGGACGGCATCCGCGTCGTCGAACTGGCCCGCATCCTGGCCGGCCCCTGGGTCGGCCAGACGCTTGCCGATCTGGGCGCCGATGTCATCAAGGTGGAAAGCCCCGCCGGCGACGATACCCGCACCTGGGGTCCGCCCTGGATCGACCATGCCTCCGGCCGGGCGGCGGCCTATTACCACTCGTGCAATCGCGGCAAGCGGTCGGTGATCGCCGATTTCCGCAATGCGGACGATCTGGCGATGGTGAAAGCGCTGATCGGCACGGCGGACGTCGTGGTGGAGAATTTCAAGGTGGGCGGACTGGCCAAGTTCGGGCTCGACTATGACAGCCTGAAAGCCGACCATCCGCGCCTCGTCTACTGCTCGGTCACCGGTTTCGGCCAGACCGGACCCTACGCCCATCGCGCCGGCTATGACCTGGCGATCCAGGCGATGAGCGGCGTCATGGACCTGACCGGCGAGCCGGACCGGCCGCCCCAGCGCCTCGGCGTTGCCTTCGCCGATATCTTCACCGGCCTTTACGGCACGATCGCCATCGAGGCCGCCCTGTTGCAGCGTGAGCGAACGGGCCAGGGCCAGCATATCGATATGGGCCTGCTGGACTCGATGATCGGCGTACTGGGCAATCAGGCGATGAATTATCTGGCGACCGGCAAATCGCCCAAGCGGATCGGCAATGCCCACCCCTCCATCGTGCCCTATCAGGAATTTCCCTGTTCGGACGGGCATATCATCATCGCCTGCGGCAATGACGGCCAGTTCGAACGCCTTGCGGGCCTGCTTGATCTGGGCGAAGAGACGCTGGCGGAAAACCGCACCAACGCCCAGCGTGTCGGCAATCGCGAACAGCTGACGACGCATATCGCCAACATCATGCAGCACAATTCACGCGGCTACTGGCTCGACGCGCTGGAAACGGCCGGCATTCCGGCCGGGCCGATCAACACCGTCGCGGAAGCCCTGGACGATCCGCAGGTCGCCCATCGCGGTATCCGCATCGAACGCGACGGCATTCCCGGCATCCGCAGCCCGATCCGCATGTCCGGCGCCCCGGTCGGCGAGACCGGCCGCTCGCCCGGCCATGGCGAACACACCCGGGATATCCGCCGCGAACTCGGTCTCGACGGGGACGGATAGCGATCCCAGACATGAAAAGGCCGGACCCGCGCTATCGGCGTGTCCGGCCTTTTCGTTTGCGCAAAGCCGCAGCGATCAGAGACCGTCGATCCAGTCCTTCACCTCGCGTTCGGCCTCTTCCTTGTCCTTGCCGTAGCGTTCGCGGATCTTGCCGGCAAGCTTGTCCGCATCGCCTTCGACGACGGCCATGTCGTCATCGGTCAGCTTGCCCCACTGGCGCTTGGCATCGCCGGTGAATTGTTCCCATTTGCCCTTCAATTGCGTGGCATTCATCGGACATCTCCTTTTCAGCGTCACCAAAGCAACGTCCGCCAGCGGAAGGCGTTCCGGGGCAACCGAAGGCAGGCCGCAAAAGACGTATTCACACACAATACAACCAGAATAATATAAAAGGGCGCCCGACCACCCAATGCCGGCAGGCGTCGTATGGATTTCAAACACCTTCTCGGCCTGCATACCGGATCCCGGACAGACACAATGGTCGTCTGCCATGTAGACCCGGTTGTCTCGGTCTATCTCGGGTGCCGGTCGAACAAAGTGCTTCTATCCTACGAAACCGTACAGAAGCAGCTGGCACACCATCCCGAACTTCCCATCAGCCACTATCAGATCGTCCATTCTGCGCTGCGCATGGGTGCGTTCCACCGCTGCAACAAGAGGCCCAGGGCGGCCGTCGTCCTGTACGTCGACACCCGCCAGTTCCACACCGTTTTCCGGCTATACGTAAAGGGAACCGCATGCGGCCGCGAAATCTACCTCGTTTCGCTGACCAGAATTAATGATCGCGTCTACCGAAAGGAGCTTCGAAAGGGCCGCCGCGTGCTGCGCGCGCATCGATAAAGCCGACACATCAACAAAAAAGGGGGCCGGAGCCCCCTTTGCGTGAGATGGGGCCTGCCATGAACCCCATAAAGCGCTCCTGCAGTCCAAACAGACGGCAGTGCTACGGCAGGCAGAATTTCACCGCGTCGCTCACACCTGCACCATAACCCGGCTTCGCGCGCAATGCACCCGAAAACCCGTCGGTCCCGGAGAGGCGCCGGCTCGCCGCCCCACCGCCGAAGCCATCACTCGCCAGACAAAAAAGGAGCGGGCCCGGGGAGTTTTGGGGCCCGCTCCCTTGCGTCCAGGGACGGCTGACCTAGTTGAAGGTTTCGCCCTTGGCCGCCTTGTCTTCGAGGAGTTTGCAGATGTCCGGCTCGGCGCCCGACGCGGCAGCATGCGCCTTCAGGCCGGCAACGACCTTGTCCAGCCCGATCGTGTCGGCCCAGAACATCGGCCCGCCGGTATAGGCCGGCCAGCCATAGCCGTTGATCCAAACCGTATCGATGTCGGAGGCGCGCTGGGCCATGCCCTCCTCGAGGATTTTCGCGCCCTCGTTTATCATCGGGAAGAGCAGGCGCTCGCGGATTTCATCCTGCGAGAAGACACGCTGCTCCAGACCGGATTTCGCCGCGAATTCGTCGATAATCGCCTCGACCTCCTTTGACGGAGACGGCCGGCGGTTCTCGTCGTAATCGTAAAAGCCCTTGCCGGTCTTCTGGCCGCGGCGGTCGCGCTCGCACAGCACGTCGCGGATGGTCTCGCTCTTCGAATTCGCCTTGTCCCAGCCGAGATCGAGACCGGCCAGGTCCGACATCTGGAACGGTCCCATCGGCATGCCGAAATCGGTCAGCGCCTTGTCGACATCCCAGGGCTTGGCGCCCTGCAACAGCATGGCCTGGGCGGCCCGCTGGCGCGGCGACAGCATACGGTTGCCGATAAAGCCGAAGCACACGCCGGACACGACCGCCACCTTGCCGATCTTCTTGGCCAGATCCATCGCCGTCTTGAGCACGGCCGGTTCGGTCTTTGCCGCACGGACGATCTCCAGCAGGCGCATGACATTGGCCGGCGAGAAGAAGTGCAGGCCCAGCACCGATCCGGGACGCTTCGTCTCCGCCGCCATCTCGTCGACATTCAGATAGGAGGTGTTCGACGCCAGGATGGCGCCGGGCTTGACGATGCCGTCGAGCTTGCGGAACACGTCCTTCTTCACATCCATGTTCTCGAACACGGCCTCGATCACCAGATCGCAATCGGCCAGATCATTCATGTCGAGTGTAGGCGTGAGCAGGCCCATTGCCCGCTCGACCTGGTCGGCCGTGAAACGGCCCTTGGCGGCCGAGCGCTCGTAATTCTTGCGGATGATCGAGACGCCGCGATCCAGCGCCTCCTGCTCGCGCTCCAGAATGGTGACGGCATAGCCGGCGGTGAGGAAATTCATCGCGATCCCGCCGCCCATCGTGCCGGCACCGAGAATGCCCACCTTCTTGACCGGCNGGACCGGCGTGTCGGCCGGAATACCGTCGATCTTGGCAGCCGCCCGTTCGGCAAAGAAGACATGCCGCAGCGCTTTCGACTGCGTGCCGGTGACCAGCTTGCCGAACAGTTCACGCTCCTTCTTCACCCCTTCCTCGTAAGGCAGGTCGATCGCGGCCTTTACGGCTTCGATACAGGCTTCCGGCGCCTCGAACCCTTTCAGGCGGCGCATCTGGGTCTTGCGGAATTCGTCGAAGAAATCGCTGTCCGACGGGATCTCGCCGATCTTGTCAGTCCGCTTCGAAGAGACCGGATGGTCCGCCTTGCCGATGACACTGCGGGCGAAAGCCACACCTGACTCAGCCAGCCCGTCTTCCGCCACCAGCTTGTCGACCAGGCCGATCTTCCCGGCCTTGGCGGCCGGGATCGGATTGCCGGTGACGATCATCGGCAGCGCCTCGGCCACGCCGACCACGCGCGGCAGTCTTTGGGTACCGCCGGCGCCGGGGAGGATGCCAAGCTTGACCTCGGGCAGTCCGAGCCTGGCAGAGGCGACGGCGATCCGGTAGTGACACCCCAGCGCGACTTCCAGCCCCCCGCCCAGCGCGGTGCCATGAATGGCCGCGACGACGGGCTTCGCACTCGCTTCGATGGCGTCGATGACTTCGGGCAGGGACGGGCCGACCGGCGGTTTTCCGAACTCGGTGATGTCGGCACCGGCAAAGAAGGTCCGCCCCTCGCAGCAGATCACGACCGCCTGGATGGCGTCGTCGCCGGCGGCCTCGGCCATGGCGTCCGCCAGACCGGCGCGCACGGCCTGGCCCAGCGCGTTGACCGGCGGATTGTTGGAGGTCACGACCAGGACCTCGCCTTCCCTGCGTGTGGTGATCACGGACATTGCCGTCTCCTGTTGTGTGGACCGTTCCGGCGCCCCGTGCACCGGCGGCCTTTGATGTTCTGTGGTGAAAGCGCGCACCGCGATGGATGCATACCCTTCATTCGATATCGTTGACAACCGCCTCAATGCGACTGGCATTTAGCTTAAGCCTTGTGCCCCATCCCGATCAACACTATCGTTCAACCAACAAACACAATCGCAAACCGAAAACAGGATTGCCTGGGATGGAAAAGCAAACCGGGGCGCCTGACACGGCGCCGGCATACCAATTGCCCGAAGGCTGGCCGGCCGCCTCGCTCGACGCGATCAAGCAGGCATTGTGCGCTCCGGGCGCGCGCTTCGAGATGGAGACGGTCGAGATCCGCGGCGTTCCCACACGCGTGTGGAAGAATGCCCTGCCATCGCTGCCCGACCTCGCCCGCCATGCCCGCGCCACACACCCGGACCGGCTCTTCACCATCTATGAGGACGAGCGCGTCACCTATGACGCCTGGTTCCGCGCCACGGCCACACTGGCCGCCGAGCTGGCGCGGAGAGGTGTGAAACCCGGCGACCGGGTCGCCCTGTCGATGCGCAATCTGCCGGAATGGCCGGTCGCCTTCTTCGCCATCACAAGCATCGGCGCGATCGCCGTACCGCTGAACGCCTGGTGGACCGGCGCCGAGCTGGCCTACGGCCTGTCCGACAGCGGCGCCCGCGCGCTGATCTGCGATGCGGAGCGCTGGGAACGGATCGCTCCCGTGATGAGCGAGCTTCCCGGACTGGAGACCGTCCTCGTCAGCCGCGCGAAGACGCCGCTCGCCGCGCCGGCCCGCCGGCTGGAGGATGTGATCGGCGCACCGTCCGGCTATGGCACTCTAGGTGACACGGACCTTCCCTCTATGGGGCTCGAACCGGACACTTATGCGACCATTTTCTACACCAGCGGCACCACCGGGCACCCGAAGGGCGCGCTGGGCACCCATCGCAACATTCTCACCAATATCTTCTCCTCGGCCTATTCCGGTGCCCGCACCCTTGCCCGCCGCGGCGAAGTTCCGCCGGACCCGGTACCCAAGACGATGCTGACGGTGATACCGCTGTTTCACGTCACCGCCTGCAATGCCGCGCTGATGGGCGCCATCTTTGCCGGCAACACCATGGTTTTCATGCGCAAATGGGATCCGGTCGACGCCTTCCGCATCATCGAGCGCGAGAAGGTCAACGTCACCGGCGGCGTTCCGACCATTGCCTGGCAGCTCATCGAACACCCCGACCGCGAGAAGTATGACCTCTCCTCGCTGGAATCGATCGCCTATGGCGGCGCCCCCTCCGCGCCTGACCTCGTGCGCAAGATCCGCTCGGTCTTCGGTGCGCTGCCGGGCAATGGCTGGGGCATGACCGAGACCTCGGCCACCGTCACCCACCACGCCTCGGAAGATTATCTCAACCGGCCCGACAGCTGCGGCACGCCGGTCGCCGTCTCGGACATCAAGATCATGAGCCCGGACGGCACGCAGGAACTTCCCGTTGGCGAAGTCGGCGAGCTGTGGGCCCGCGGCCCGCAGNTCGTCGCCGGCTACTGGAACAATCCGGAGGCCACAGCCGAGACCTTCATCGATGGCTGGGTGCGCACCGGCGATCTCGCCCGCGTCGACGAGGAAGGCTTCTGCTACATCGTCGACCGCGCCAAGGACATCATCATCCGTGGCGGCGAGAACATCTATTCCAGCGAGGTGGAGAACGTCCTCTACGACCACCCGGCCGTCACCGATGCCGCCCTGGTCGGCATCCCGCACCGCACGCTGGGCGAGGAACCCGCTGCCGTCGTTCACCTCGCCCCGGGGATGAGCGCGACCGAGGCCGAACTTCAGGACTGGGTGCGCCAGCACCTGGCTGCCTTCAAGACGCCGGTGCGCATCCTCTTCACCCGCGAGACCCTGCCGCGCAATGCCAATGGCAAGATCATCAAGAGCGAGCTGAAACCCATGTTCGACACGGAGGCGGCCGAAGCCGTCTAGGGGAGACCTGCATGCTGTTTACGACGCTCGTCCTGGCCGGCGCTGCCAGCCTGGCCCAGCCCGCCGGCTATACGCCGCCCGACTATGACGCCGCGGAAAACTGGCTTTGCCGGCCCGGCCGTGAGGATGCCTGCACCATCGATCTGGACACCACGATCGTCCATGCCGACGGCACGACGGAAATCGAGGCCCATGAAGCCGCGTCCGACCCGGCTGTCGACTGTTTCTACGTCTATCCGACCGTCTCGAACGATCCCGGCGGAAACAGCGACCTCGTCGCCAATGACGAGGAGAACCGGGTCATTGCTGCCCAGTTTGCACGTTTCGGCTCGGTGTGCCGCACCTTCGCGCCGATGTACCGCCAGGTCACGCTGACCGCATTGCGCCAGATGATGGCGGGCAATACCGGAACCGGCGCCGACGGGATGCAGGCCTACATGGATGTCCGCGCCTCGTTCGCCCACTACCTGGAACACGACAATGACGGCCGGCCCTTTGTGCTGATCGGCCATTCCCAGGGCGCGCGGATGCTGGAAACCCTCGTCGCTAACGAAGTCGACGGCCAGCCGGTGCAGGACCGGATGCTGTCGGCGATGCTGATCGGCTTCAACATCACCACACCGGTCGATGCGCCGCCGGGCGGCTCCTTCGACGCCATCCCGCCCTGTAGTTCCCCGGACGAGACCGGCTGCTTCATCGGCTATGTCACCTTCCGCGCCGACGCGCCGCCGCCGGAGGGCTCGCGCTTTGGCAAGGTGAGCGATCCTGCGCTGGAGGTGGCCTGCACTAATCCGGCCGACCTTGCCGGCAATTCCGACGCCCCGCTGGGCGCCTATCTCGCAACCGGCGGCGCCTTCACCTCTTCGGCCGAAGCCGGGCCCTGGATCGAGGACGGACCGGAGATCGGAACGGATTATGTCCGCGTGCCCGGCCTTCTGACAGGTCAGTGCGTGAACAGTGAGGCCGGTCACTATTTCGCCGTCACGGTTCATGGCGACCCGGCCGACCCGCGCGCCGACGACATCGTCGGCGATGTCGTAGCCAATGGCGAGATCCTCCCCGACTGGGGCCTGCACCTTCTCGATGTCGGCATCGCCCAGGCCGATCTCATCGCTCTGGTGGAAAGCCAGGCGGCCGCCTACGGCCACTAACCGCTCCCTCTTGTGCAAAAGGCGGGCTTGCGGGCCCGCCTTTCTTTTTTGTTTCAGCTGAAAATCCTGGTCAGACGAAGATCGCCACGCTCTGCATGCCGGTGACGACCGGCTGGCGGTCGGCATTCCACATCTGCATAACCTGGCTCGACGAGCCGTCGCGCACGAGGTCGGCGGTCGAACGGGACAGCCACCAGCCATCCCGGGTCACCGGTTCTGCAGTGAGGACATTCAGCATCCAGGTCATCGAGCTGATCGGGCCGGGCTTTTCGAACAGCGCCATGGCTGCCGGCGGCAGGGCATCGCCGATCGCCATCAGCTCGACCATCGGGTGCAGACCTTCGCGCGCCTTCAGGCGCACCCAGCGCATGAAATCCGGGGTGTGCCGCTCCTCGATCGGCAGGGCGTGGCGGTATTCCAGATTGCCGGTGAAGAATTTCGGATCCGGATTGGCCATGGCCGGCGCAGCCTCTTCCGGAGCCGGCGCATCGGGGCGTGCCGCATCGGCATAGTCGATGGCCGACTCCAGCGCCGTCATGAAGACAAAGAGTGCTTTCAGGCCCAGCGTGCCATCGCCGAAGACATTCGCCTCGATATAGGCCGCCGTGCGGCCGCGGCGCAGGAGGCGGGTCTCCACCGTCACCTCACCGGCCAGCGGGCCGACAAAGGCGATCTGCGCCGAACGCAGCGGCGGCAGGTCCGGCTGGGACCGGATTGCCGCCTCCAGGGCCAGCGCGGCGGACAGGCCGCCATAGGCCGTGCGGCCCTGCATCCAGGTATCGGGAACACGCGCCGTCAGGGTGTTCTCCCCCGTTTCGGCGGCAGCAAGAATATCGACCAGACTCACGCTCTCGGTATCTCCGCAGCTATGGCTTCCGCCTTTTCAAACAGGGCCGGATCGATCTTCAGGCCCGAGGCCGCCGCATTGGCCGCCAGTTGCTCGGGCCGGCTGACGCCGACAATGGCCGAGGCAACATTGGGTTCGCGCAGCACCCAGGCAAGGGCGAATTGCGCCATGGAGACACCGGCCTCATCGGCCAGCGGCTTCATCCGGTGCACCGCCTCGATCACTTCCGGCCGGTTCCAGTGCCCCATCTGACGGTTCATCTTGTCGCTGGAGGCACGGCTGTCCTGCGGCGGCGTGTCGCCCGGCAGATACTTGCCCGACAGCACGCCCTGGGCGAGCGGCGACCAGACGATCTGGGAAATCCCGTTTTCGGCACACAGCGGAATGACCGCCTTTTCCGGCCGCCGCCAGAGCAGGGAATATTGCGGCTGGCTGGAGACGAATTTCTCGACACCGGGCAGGTCCAGCGAAGCCTGGATCTGCTTGGGCGACCATTCGGAAAACCCGATATAGCGCACCTTGCCGGCCTTCACGGCATCGCTCAGCGCCTCCATCGTCTCTTCCAGGGGCGTATCCACGTCATAGCGGTGGCACTGGTAGAGATCGACATAATCGGTGTTGAGACGCTTCAGCGACGCGTCGAGCTGTTTCTCGATCTGGGCGCGGGACAGGCCGTAATCGGTCTCGCTCATCGGCACGAAGACCTTGGTGCCCAGGATATAGCTGTCGCGCGGCCGGCCCTTCAGCGCCTCGCCCAGCAGGCTCTCCGCAGCGCCATAGCCATAGGCATTGGCCGTATCGATGAAGTTGATCCCCAGATCGAAGGCCTGGTTCAGGCTGGCGATGGCCTTCTCGCGCTCGATACCGACACCGAAGGTCAGCCAGGTGCCAAGCGAGATTTCCGAAACGGTCAGATCGCTGTCGCCGAGTTGCCGGTATTGCATGGCTTAAAACCCCTTGATCATGATGGCTGTGGAGCGTGCCCCCGCCCGCCGGTCTTCGGAGATCGCCCGGTATTCCGGCCCCTCCAGGAAGGCGCGCGCCGAGCCGTCGTCATCGAAGGCCATCACCACGACCTTGTCACCAGACCAGTCACCCTCGAGCACGACCGGCGCTTCGTCGGCCGCCAGCACGCGGATCCCCTTCTCCATGAAGAGCCTTGTCGCCGCCGCCTGATAGGTGCGGTAGCGGGCCTCATCGGTAAACTCGAGCTGGGCGATGACATAGACGGTCATGGCAGGCGCGCCTTCATGCCTTCAATCACCGCGCGGCCGTCCAGGCTGAACAGGGACATGTCCCCTCCCTCGGATTTTCTGCTTGCGCAAGGATCAATCCCGTCCGCGCACCACAAGCGGCACGCTACAGCATACTCATTCTTCGGTAAACACAGGGACACCACACTCAGCCGCGGGGATTGTCACGTTTTCACCGATGTATAGACACCAAAGAGCAGACGGAATTTTTTGAACGAAATCCGTACCGCTTCTGTTATAATGTGCTCAATGGAGGCAAGGCGGGGAGGTTCCCCACTCGCGTGACGATAGGCGCGAACTCTGCTAAGCGAATGATATGAATGCGACCCCTGACACACTGGACAGCGCGAAGACGCGCCGCTTCCAGGAGAAACGCGAGCGGATACTCGACGCCGCCGCCACCCTGATCAACCGGCACGGCGTGCGCGGCATGACCTTTGTCGATGTCGCACAGCTGGTCGATCTCAACACGACCAGCATCACGTACTACTTCAAGCGCAAGGAATTGCTGGCCTCGGCGGTGCTGGAGCGTTCGCTCGAGCGGATCGAGGCGCTGATCGAGGATGCGGCCCGGGGCCGCACGCCGCAGGAGCGGATCGCCCGCTATATCCGCAGCAATTTCGAGCTCCAGGCCGCCATCAATGCGCAGGAGGAGCGCCCGGTCGCGGTGCTCTCGGACATCCGCGCGCTCAACGAGCCGTACAATTCCGACCTGACGGCGCGCTATGTCCAGGTCTTCCGCAAGCTGCGCACCTTCTTCGACCCGCCGCGCAATGACGAGGAGAAGGTGCTCAGCACGATCCGCGCCCACGTGCTCGTCCAGAACATGTTCTGGCTGCCGGCCTGGATCTCGCAATACTCGACCGGCGACTATGACCGCGTCTGCAAGCGCCTCATCGAGCTGTTCGAGACCGGCTTTGCGCCGAAGGGCTCGAGCTGGGAGCCGCGGTTGCTGCAGATCGACGAGTCCTCGCTGAGGGTCGGGATCGAGGGCATGCCGGGCAATTTTGCCCGCGCCGCCACCTTCCTGATCAATGAACGCGGCTATCGCGGCGCTTCGGTCGAACAGATCGCCTCCGAGCTGAACGTCACCAAGGGCAGCTTCTATCACCACCTGGAAGCCAAGGACGAGCTGGTGCTGGAATGCTTCCGCCGCAGCTATGGCCGCGTCTCGCTGGTCCAGCGCGCCGCCGTTCGCGCCGGTGGCAGCCACTGGGAACAACTGGCCTCCTCGATCGCGACCCTCTTGGACATCCAGCTCTATTCGGAATTCCCGCTGGTGCGCACGACCGCGCTGCAGGCCCTGCCGAACGAGCTGCGCAATGACGTCATCGCCCAGTCCAACCGCATGGCGCGGCGCTTTGCCGGCATGATGATCGACGGCATCACGGAAGGCTCGGTCAAGCCGATCGATCCACTGATCGCCAGCCAGGCCGTCATGGGCTCGCTCAACTCGGCCTATGACCTGCGCAACTGGATCCAGCGCGTGCCGCCGGCCCAGGCCTTTGCCTATTATGCCTCGACAATCGCCTACGGGCTGTTCTCCGACCCGCCGAAAGCCTGGCCGCGCTAGCCATCCTGCCAGACACACAAAAAGGCCCCGGTTGCACGACCGGGGCCTTCTTCTTGTCCGGGCAGGATAACACCTAGAACTCGGTATTGACCCCGACACGGAAGACCCGGCCCAGCGGATTGCCGGTGAACGGATCGTAATTGTAGTCCAGGCGCGCGAAGCTGGGATCTTCATCCGTGATGTTCAACGCGGTGAAGGACACGGTGGTCGCATCGCCGAAATTGTAGATCAGGTTGAAGTCCGTCGTCACCTGGCTGTCGATCGTCGCACCCTGCATCAGCACCGGCGCACCGGGGATGTTGGTATTGGGCGCGAACGGACCCGTGCCGCTGTCGGCACGCTGGTCGCGATAGCTGTCGATATAGTTCATCGTCAGCCGCGCATCGAAATTGCCGTAGGTATATTCGACAAATCCGCGCGCCTTCCATTCCGGTACCGGATAGGCGGTAGTCTGGAAGTTCAGGAAGCCGACACCGTCGAATCCGTCCTGGACGACAATGCCCTCGACCACTTCTTCGCCAAGCTCGTTGCCCAGCATGTAGGTGGCCGTGACGCCAGCATTGAGCTGGCCGCCCAGCACGTCACCGAAGTCGTAATTGACGATGAAGTCGACACCGGAACTGGTCAGGTCGCCGCCATTCACCCAGCCGGTCCGCACGCGGGAAATATTCCCGACAGCGCAGGTTCCGGCCCCGGGGACACCGCCGCCATCATTGAACTGGAAGCGTTCACGCAAGGCGTCGAACGCCGGATCCGTGCAGTTCGCGGGATCGGCGAACATGGTCGCCACCATGCCGGAGAGCGGCTCGGNGGTGATCGNGTCCTCGATCTCGTAGCGGAAGTAGTCGACACTGGCCGTAAAGGCCCCCGTGTCGATCAGCAGACCGATCGAGTAGTTCGTCGCGGTCTCCGGCGCCAGCGCCGGATTGCCGTAGACATCAACCGGCCGGAAGCTGTTCGCGATCACCTGCAGCGATGTCACATTCCGGTCGGACAATTGCTGCGCGGGCGGGCCGCGGAACGTCGTACCGGCAGAACCCCGCAGGGCGAAGGTGTCGGTGATCTGCCAGCGGGCGGTGATCTTGGGATCGAAGGTCGATCCGGTTTCCCCGCCATAGTCCTCGAAGCGGGCCGCCAGCTGGACATTGAAATTGTCCGTCACCGGCAGCTGCAGCTCGCCGAAGAAGGCATAGACGTCATTGTCTGCCTGCGAGTCGGCATTCGATCCGAGGAAGGCCAGCGCCCCGTTCTGCTGGGCGCAGGAGGTGGATCCCGTGACCGGCGTATCGCGGCAGGGATTCACCGCAATATTGTTGTTGTCGCCATAGGTCGCCGCAAAGTCGTTCTTGCGGTACTGCGCCCCGGCCCCGAACAGGACCGGCCCGCCGGCCAGCTCCCAGCCGGTATCGCCGGACAGGGTGAAGTCAGCCACGAAGAGCTCGGTCTCCAGGAAGCTGGTCGAATGGACGAAGAACCAGTTGATCAGCTCGGGCGTGTTCGGATTGGCACCGTTTACCTGGTTGCCGAACGGGTTCAGCCACAGACAGCCGCCCGTCCCGGGCGCCGAAGTCGTCGGATCGCAGTTCGGACCGCCGAAACCGCGCAGCGCGAGCTGCACACGGTCACCGAAGGAGTCGTAGCCGTCGAAATAGCGCTCGAACTTGTGATAGGTGACCGACGCCTGGAACTGCAGCGAGTCCGAGATCTGCCCGGTCAGTCCGGACGAGATGCGGAAGCTCTCGTTCTCGCGGCGCCCGGTGGAGGCACCCAGATCGTCCGGATTGCCGATAAAGGCCGGGTTCCCCCCCCCCGCGAGCAGCGGACGGAAGAGAAGGGTCGGGAACAGGGCCGCAACAGTGCCCGCCGGAACGATGCCCGGATTATTGGTCACCATTTCGATGAAACCCGGATTGTTTCCCGGAACGATGAAGCCGCTGGGCGAACCGCCGACCGCCGCAATCGCGGACGGTGCCTGGGTCAGCAGATACATCGGGGAAGTCCGGTAGTGCGGAATCTCGTCATTGCCGTAGAGCAGGCTGAGATCCCAGTCGAGGCCTTCGGCGATCTCGACATCGAGCTGACCGTAGAGCTGGTAGCGATCCTCTTCCTCAACGAGGGCGTCGAAGCCGGTATACTGCGTCCGGCACCATCCGGCCGCGGTGACATAACCGCCCTGGGCCGCACATTGCGGGTCGGCGCGAAGCCCGCCGATCGGCGCAACACCGACGCCCGGGATCACCCCCAGCGGCAGGAAGGTCGCGGGATTGCCGCCGCCGGTCCAGCCACCTTCCGGGTTCGATTCAAAGTCCATGACAGCGAAGTCGCGATCGACCGCAAGCAGTTCGTCGCGATGCTGATAGCCCCCTGCCAGCAGGATGCTGTAATTGTCGCCCTGACGACCCCAGCTGCCGTGGACGGTATAGTCGCCGGAACTGCCGTCGATGAAGGTGTAGTCCCCGCCGGCCCGGAAACCGTCCTGGTCGGACCGCGTGATGAAGTTCACCACGCCGCCGATGGCATCCGACCCGTAGATCGCCGCCGCACCGTCCTTCAGGATCTCGATCCGGCCGATCGCCGCCTGCGGCAGCAGGTTGATGTCGACGAAGGGAACCCCCGTCCCCGCCGACACCAGGCGCCGGTTGTTGAGCAGGACCAGCGTGCGCTGCGGGCTGAGGCCGCGCAGGTTTACCGATGCCATGCCCTCGGTCGCCTGCGACCGGCTGTCGAACTGGTTCGTGTCGCCGATAACGCCGCTGGAAACCGGCAGCGCCTTGAGCAGCTCGACCGGCGAGGGATTGCCCAGCCGCGCGAGTTCTTCCGACGAGAGAACATCCACCGGCAGGGCGGCGTTCTCGGGTGTCCCCTGGATAACGGAACCTGTGACGATGATGACATCGTCGTCCTGCCCTGGGCGTCGTCTTGCGCCAATGCCGCGGAGCCAAGCCCCGCGGTCAACGCAAGGGCTGTCAGCGCGCTGCTTGCACGCATGAGACCCTTCACAGTCATAATCTCCTCCCAGACTGAGCGGCTGCTTATGATTTTTTACATACCGCGCATTCGATTAGAGCAATGAGATTTGACGCCGTCAAGAAAGATACATCGATATATCTAGTTATTATTGAGCAATAGAGTTGCCGTTTCCGTAAACGTAAACTTATTTCAGATGACGCGGTTCGCGTACTCCCAACACGAGAATGCAAAGCGCTATCGCCAGGCAGGCCATCGACAGGGCAAAGACGGGAACCAGTCCCAGCGTCGCCGCCATCAGCCCGCCCACGAGCGGACCGGCGGTCGCGACCGAGGTCTCCGCCGTCGTCGCCAGGGCCAGGCGCATGGGAATGTCATCACGGTGGCCGAATTCCAGAACGAGCGTGGTCACGCTCATCATGTTTCCGGACATGGCTGCCCCCAGACCGAAGAAGGCGAGCAGGAATTGCCAGGGCGCCACCGCCGTGATCATCGCCCCCAGCGACACGAGCCATACGATCAGCGTGCCGATGAAGGTGATCCGGAATCCATAGCGATCCCCCATCGTGCCCCAGATCAGATTGGTCGCCGTGTCCGCACCAAGAAAGGCCAGCGAGAACAGGCCAATGGCGGCGCCGTCCACCTCCATCTGCCGGCCCGCATGGATGATACAGAAGGGGATGGCGATCCGGCCCATGGTCGCGAAGACCAGGGAGAGGAGGAAGTTGCGGTAGTCCCTGTCGGCCAGGAGCAGCGGGAATTCCCGGATACGGTCGAGCATGCCCATCTGGGTTTTGACGGTCGGACTGCTGGGCTCGCGCATGAACAGCCAGAGCGCGGCCAGTCCGGCGCTGGTCAGCAGGAAGGCGACCATGAAGGTCGTCGCATAGCCATTGCCGAACACATTCGGGTCGATCAGATAAACCCCGGCCCACCAGGACAGGCCCGCCGCGATCGCCCCGCCGGCGAGGTTGCGCCAGGCCTGCAGCCGCCCGCGCAGGCGGATCGGGATCACCTTGGCCAGCACCACCTGGAAGGCGACCCGCTGGGAGCCCAGGAAGAAGCCGAACAGGAAGAGAAACAGGAAGGTCGCCAGCAGCAGGACATGGCCGGTCAGGAACCAGCCGGCGAGCGCCAGCCCCAGCAGCTGCAGCCGCATCAGCACGCCGATCGTCATCGCCGCCGGCATGACGTGGCGGCGATGCTCGATCTGGGCCGCGCCCATGATGGGCGAGGCGATCGCGCCGGCCTGGATCAGCGCCTGGCCCAGCCCGACCATGAAGGGCGAGCCGGTCAGCATGTGCAGATAGGCCGGCACGAAGGTCGGCGCAAAGATCAGGCGGAAGCCCGTCATGCCCAGCATGCCGTGCGTGAAATGGGCGACGTAATTGCGCTTCAGATTGCCTTCGACAAACCGGTCATAGGCACGCTCCCGCCCCGCGCCGCCATCCGCTCTTGTGCGATTGGCCGCCGGGGCGGGATTGCCGGGTTCGCCGCTCAATACCCGGCCAGGCGCGCAAAGCGCTCCCGGTGGAAGGCGGCATTGCCCCAGGCGTTCTCGAGGATGCGCGCCCGCTTTATGTAGAAGCCGGCATGATGCTCGTCGGTCATGCCGATCCCGCCATGCAGCTGGATCATCTCGCGCGAGACCAGGTGCAGCGTGTCGCAGGCCGTCGCCTTGGCCAGCGAGACCTTCGCGGCGATGTCGTCGCGGTCCGTATCGATCGCCTCGAGCGCGCCCTCGACAACGGAACGCATCAGCTCGATCTGGGTGAACTGGTGTGCCATGCGGTGTTGCAGCGCCTGGAAGCGCGACAGGATCTCGCCGAACTGTTCGCGGGTTTTCAGATAGGCCAGCGTGTCTTCAAACGCCTGCACCGCAAGGCCCAGCATCTCCGCCGCGACACCCGCCCGGGCCCGGTCGAGCACCTGATCGAGCAAAGCCGCGCCGTCTTCCGGCCCGATCAGCGCATCGCTGTCCAGTTTGACGGCATCGAAGCCCACTTCGGCATGACTGCGGGCGTCGACCATATTGCGCGAAGCGCAACTGACGCCTTTGGCGTCGGCGGGCACCAGGAAGAGGCCGATACCGCTGCCGGTGTGCGCCGCAACGACTAACAGGTGCGCGCCATCCCCCTCCGCGACAAACTTCTTGGTGCCGCTCAGCGTCCAGCCATCGCCGGATTTCTCGGCTTTCGTGGCGATCTTCGACGGGTCGTGGCGCGGGCCCTCGTCTACCGCAAGCGCCGCAATGACATCGCCCGACGCGATCTTCGGCAGCCAGGCCTGTTTCTGCGCCTCGCTTCCGGCCAGCAGGAGCGCACTTGTCGCCGCCAGCGCCGTCGTGCCCAGCGGGCTCGCGGTCAGCGTCCGGCCGGTTTCCTCCAGCACGAGGCCGAGGCTGAGATAGCCGAAATCCGACCCCCCATAGGCCTCCGGAATGATCACCCCGGTCCAGCCCATCTCGGCCTGGGCCGCGAAAGCCTTGGGATCGAAACCGATCGCCTCGCCCGCATCGCGCACCTTGCGGAAAGCGCTCACCGGCGATTGTTCATTGGCCCAGTCGCGCGCCATGTCGCGCAGCATGCTCTGTTCTTCGTTCAGGACGGCCATGTCGTTGTCTCCCCTTCGCCTACTGATGATCCAGCATCCCGAGGATGCGCTTGGCGATCACATTGTTCTGGATCTCGGTCGTGCCGCCATAGATCGACACGGCCTTGCCCCACAGCCAGCCGCGAGTGGCGCCCAGCTCGGCCGGATTGAAGCCCTCACCGGACCAGCCCAGCCCGTTCATGCCCATGATCTCCAGGGTCAGCTCGGCGCGTTCCTGGGTGATGCGGGCGCCGACATTCTTCAGGATGGACGAACCCAGCGAGATATTGCCGCTCTTGGACTCCAGCATCACGCGCCGCGCCGTCGCCTTGAAGGCCTGCGCCTCCATCTCGTGACGCACGATGCGCATGCGCAGATCGGCATCGGCGATCCGGCCCTCAGCATCCGTGCCGACATAATGCTTGGCAATGTCGGAGAGGGAGGGTCCCTGGCCACGGCCCAGGCTGCCGCCGCCGGACAAATTGGTGCGCTCGTGCTGGAGCAGGCGCTTGCCGATCGTCCAGCCATTGCCGGGCTCGCCGACCAGGTTTTCCTTCGGCACTTTCACATCGGTGAAGAAGGTCTCGCAGAAGGGCGAGGTGCCGGAAATCATCCGGATCGGCTTCACCTCGACACCCGGCGATTTCATGTCGAGCAGGATGAAGGAAATGCCCTCATGCTTCTTGGACGTGTCGGTGCGCACCAGGGCAAAACACCAGTCGGCCCATTGCCCGCCGGACGTCCAGGTCTTCTGGCCATTGACCAGCCAGTGATCGCCCTTGTCCTCGCACCTGGTCTGCAGGCTGGCGAGGTCGGAGCCGGCGCCGGGCTCGGAATAACCCTGGCACCAGCGGATCTCGCCGCGGCAGATCGGCGGGATATGCCGCTGCTTCTGCTCTTCCGAGGCAAACTCCAGAAGGGTCGGCCCGAGCATCATCACACCCATGCCGCCGATCGGGTTCCACGCGCCGATCTTGCCCATTTCCTCCTGCAGAACCCGCGCCTCGGCGAAGCTCAGCCCGCCGCCGCCATACTCTTTTGGCCAGGTCGGCGTGCCCCAGCCCTTTTCGCCCATCGCCCTCTTCCAGGCGACGGCCTCGGGATCGGGATCGGACCCGCCCTCGACGGTGGCGAGCACGTTTTCCTTGCCCACCAGGGATTTCGGGAAATGCTCCGCCAGCCAGCCGGCCGCTTCCTTGCGGAAAGCCTCCAGGGCGTCGGCGGGATTGGTGAGTTCTGCAGTGGCCATGTCTAGTCTCCACTCGGTGTGAACGTGGGAACGGGCGGCGCCCCCTCCTCGCTCGGTTTGAACGCGACCCGCACACGCTGGCCGATGGCCAGGCTGTCGGGATCGCAGTCGACGATATTGGTGAGAACGGCCGGACCTTCGTCGAGCGTGACATAGGCGACGGCAAAGGGCGCGCCCTCGCCGCGGCGCATGACGGAGACCGAATAGATCTCGCCTGCGCCCTCGCTGACCACCCACTCGGTCTGGTCCGACCCGCAGTGCGGACAGATCGCGCGCGGATAATAATGCGCCCTGAAGCAGCTGCGGCAGTTCTTGATCTTCAACACGCCTTCAGCCGCCGCATCCCAGAAGACCCGGGTTTCCGCATTGGGCTGGGGTGCGGGGTATCGACGCTCGCTCATCATTGCCGCTCCAGGATGACTGTGGCCGCGCCGTGCCGCGCGCCGAGCGACCCGCCGATGCCGGTGGCGACCGCCAGATCGCAGTCGGGCACCTGCACGGCCGGATGCGCTTCACCGCGCAATTGCCGCACCGCCTCGATCACCTTGGTGATACCGCCGCGGAACATGGGATGGTTGGAACACAGCCCGCCGCCATCCGTGTTGAAGGGCAGCTTGCCCGTGCCGGAGATCAGGTTTCCGTCGGCGACGAACTTGCCGCCCTCGCCCTTGGCACAGAAGCCGAGATCCTCCAGCTGGATCAGTACGGTGATGGTGAAGCTGTCATAGATGGAGGCGTATTTGATGTCGGACGGTTTCACCCCGGCCTCGGCGAAGGCCGCCGGGCCCGAACGCGCCGCGGCGGATGTCGTCAGGTCGAGCCCCAGCCCCCCGGACGGTCCTTTCGTCGCCTCGCCGGCCCCGCGCAGGGCGACCAGCGGCCGTTTCAGCGAGCGCGCAATCTCCGGCGCCACTACGACCAGCGCCCCGCCGCCATCCGTCGTCACGCAGCAATCGAGCCGGTGCAGCGGGTCGGCAATCATCGGGCTCTCCAGCACCTCTTCCACCGTGACCACCTTGGGCAGCATGGCGTGTTCATTGTGCTGGGCATGATGCGAGGCTGCGACCTTGATCCAGGCCAGCTGCTCCGAGGTCGTGCCATGCTCGTGCATGTGCCGCACGGCACACATCCCGTAGGACGTATGATTGGTCAGGCCGGTGAATTGCTCGAACGCGCTTTCCGGCGCGCCCGGCCGGAACCGCATCACATTCTCCGAGCGCGGCCGGCCGGCCAGTGTGATCAGCGCCACCTTGCACTTGCCCAGGGCAATCGCCTCGGCGGCGTGGGCCACATGCTGGATATAGGTGCACCCGCCCATCTCGGTGGAATCCGTGTGACGGACCTTGAGACCGAGATAGTCGATCATCGAGATCGGACCGAAGCCCGGCGCGTCGGTGGCGCAGAAATACCCGTCCACATCCTCCAGGCTCAGCCCGGCATCGGCCAGCGCACCGGCCGCGCACTCGGCATGCAGTTGCGGCGTCGACTTGTCCGGCGCCAGGCGGGTGGGGTGTTCGAACGCGCCGGCGATATAGGCGCGGTTACGCAGTGACATGGGGTCTCCCGGTATTCGGTGCGGTGGTCATGAGGTGGNGTTCTCGGTCAGCTGTGCGGCTTCCTTCGCCCGGATCGAGGCCAGGGTCGCCTCATGGCTGGCCCGGTCGATCTTGTAGAAGCGCAGGAAGAAGGCGCCGGTCAGGTAGAGCACGGCGATCACCGGAATGTAGAGCTGGACGAGGTGAACGATCACTTCCGGCTCGACGCCGGTACGGCGTGCACCGTCCGGCATTCCGACAACGGACAGCATGATGCCGGCGGCGAAGACACCCAGCCCGGACGAGCATTTCTGCATGAAGGAATTGGCCGCATAGAAGAGGCCCTCCGCCCGGCGGCCGGTGCGCAGGGAGCTGTCGTCGATGACATCGCCGATCATGGCATGCACCAGGATCGCCGAGGAAATCCCGCACATCGTGTAGATCGCCGACAGGATGAAGAGCGCCGGCAGCAGCATCGGGCTGCCATTCTCGAAAAACAGACCCAGCAGGCGCAGCACATAGGGCGCGCAGGTGAACAGGATCGCCGTCAGCGCCAGCACAAAGGCCGCGCCCTTCTTGCCCAGGGATTTGGACAGGCGGGGCGCGAGGATCAGCGCCAGCGTCGCCCCCAGCGCCGCGTCGGCCGCCAGGATGGCAAGCTCGCCGGAGGACAGCGCCCAGAACAGCGAGCCGAAATACAGCGCCAGCGCCGAACTGATACCCAGCCCGGTATATTTCAGCACGCCAAAGCCCAGGATCGCCAGGAAACCGCGATGCGAGAAGGTCTGGCGCATCAGGTTCAGCGTCTGCAGCGGGTTGCGCCGCTGCGGCGCCGGCAGTTTGCGCATGTACTTGATCCGGTGATGCGTCCCCAGCGTCGACAGGAGCACCGTCGAGATCATGATCCCGGAGCCGAGAATGCCGAAGGGCAGATAGCCGGCCGGATTGGTGATGCCCAGCGGGTGTTCCGGCGTTGGCGGGAACAGCACGGCCAGTGACAGGACATAGAGCCCGATCCCGCCGATATAGCCGAAGAAGAAGCGATAGCCCGCAATCGTGGTGCGCTCGTCGTAATCCGTTGCCAGTTCCGGCGCCAGCGCCGAACTGGGGATTTCGTAGAGCGTGATGAAGGTGCGCACCGCCGAGGCCAGGATCACCAGATAGAGGAAGAGGCCTGTTCCCTCGAGCCCCTCCGGCGGCAGCCACAGGAAGAAGAAGGACAGCGAGGCCGGGATCGCCGACAGATACATCAGCGGGTGGCGGCGCCCCCATCTGGTTCGCAGATTGTCGGAGATCTGTCCCACGATCGGGTCGGAGAAGGCGTCGATGACCAGCGCAACCATGATCGCCGCAGAGACCAGCGCGGCCGGGGCGCCCACCACGAAATTATAGTAGTAGAGAAGGAAGACCCGGAAGGCCAAATCCTTGATACCATACGCCATCGAGCCCAGACCGTAGAGAAACTTGGTCTGGAACTTCAGGGGCGGCGGCGCCGCGGGCGAAACTGTCTCGGTCATTTGTCCTCCACAGACATGTGCGGAAGGACAGACACTGACGGCCCCGTCATCGGTGTCGCCCTCCTCCCCGGTTCAAACGCGCCGTTTTCGGCGTCTTGGTTGTGGCCGGCCCAGCGCCGGCCCTGCAAACTCAGTCGGCGCCGGCCGTTTCCGCGAGCTCGCGGACCGTGTCGGCGATGTCCCCGTACGTCTCGAGCGCGGCTTCCTTGAGTTGCGGGATCGAGTAGTCGGGGAAGATGGGATCGGANATATTGCGGTATTCGCGCATGTGCTNGCGCNCCACGGTGNCCTTGTGCACCTCGGTCGGACCGTCGGCGATCCCCATCACGAAGGAGCCGATCACCTGCGCGGCAAACGGCATTTCCGGGGATACGCCCAGCGAGCCGTGAATGTGCAGGGCGCGGCCGGCGATGNCGCGATAGACCTTCGGCATCAGCGCCTTGCTGGNGGCGATGTCCTTGCGGACCTTCTTGTAGTCCTTGTACTTGTCGATCATCCAGGCCGTCTTGAGCACATAGAGACGGAACTGTTCCAGCTCCATATAGCTGTCGGCGATCTGCATCTGTACGGCCTGTTTGTCGGCGATCACACCGTCGCGCGTACGCCTGCTGGCCGCCCGGCGGCACATCAGATCCAGCGCCCGCTTGCAGGCGCCCACCGTGCGCATGGCATGGTGGATCCGGCCACCGCCCAGACGCGTCTGGGAAATCACGAAGGCGCCGCCGCGCTCGCCCAGAAGATGATCCTTCGGCACGCGCACATCGGTGTAGCGTACATAGCCTTCCGACCCCCTCCTGCTGGCCGTAGACGGCAACGTCGCGCACGATCTCCACGCCGGGCGTCTTCGTCGGCACGATGAACATCGACATGCGGCGATAGGGATCGCCATCGGGGTCCGTCACCGCCATGACGATCAGGAATTCGGACCATCTGGCATTGGTGGAGAACCATTTCTCGCC
>PANX01000070.1 GCA_002707795.1 Maricaulis sp. | reverse complement strand
ATGAACACCGGCCATGACGGTTCGATGGGCACCTTGCACGCCAACTCGCCGCGCGAGGCCCTGTCGCGGATCGAATCCATGATCACCATGGGGGGCTACAGCCTGCCGACGCGGACGATCCGAGAGATGATCGTCGGCTCGATCGACGTCGTTGTGCAGGCCGCGCGCCTTCGCGACGGCTCGCGTAAAATCACCCACATCACCGAAGTGGTCGGTATGGAAGGCGATGTCATCGTCACCCAGGACCTCTTCCTGTACGAGATCCAGGGTGAGGACGAGCACGGCCGGATCATCGGTCAGCACGCCTCGACCGGTATCGCCCGTCCGAAATTCTGGGACCGCGCCCGTTATTTCGGTCTGGAGCGCGAACTCGCCAACGCACTCGACGCAGCGGAGGCCTGACGCATGAATCCGGACATGGCCTTCTTGCTTGCAGCCGTTGCGGCCTTTGTCGCCGTCGGCGGTGTCGGCTGGGTCGCCGTCGGTTCGATGGGCGATGCCCAGTCGAAAAAGCGCATTACCCGGGCGGTGGGCGACGGCCAGCTCGTGCGGGGCAAGCGCCAGACGGCAGCGCTCGACCAGGCTGCCCAACGTAAACGCCAGGTCCAGGAATCCCTTAAGGACATGGAGCAGCGCCAGCGCGACCAGCGCAAGAAGTCGCTGACCATCAAGGCGCGCATCCGTCAGGCCGGTATGTCATTCTCGCCGAGCGTTTTCTGGATGATCTCGGCCGGGGCCGCGCTCACCGGTGCGTTGATCGCATTCATCACCGGCCAGAACCTGCTGGTTCTGGCGGCGATCACGCTGATCAGCGGTTTCGGCCTGCCGCGCTGGTGGCTGGGTTTCCTGTGCGGACGTCGCCAGAAGAAGTTCACGGCGGAGTTCGCCAACTCGCTCGACGTTATCACGCGCGGTGTGAAATCCGGCCTGCCACTGAACGAGTGTCTGAAAATCCTGGCGACCGAGTCGCCGGAACCGGTCCGCACGGAGTTCGAGAAGCTGGTCGAGGGCATTGCAGTCGGCGTGACACTGGCGGACGGACTTGATCGCATGTGCGAGCGCATGCCGCTGCCCGAGGTGAACTTCTTCCGCACGGTGCTGGTGATCCAGCAGAAGACCGGCGGCAATCTTGCCGAAACCCTGGGCAATCTCGCCACCGTGCTGCGGTCACGCAAGATGATGCGCGAGAAGATCAGCGCGCTCTCGTCCGAAGCCAAGTCGTCGGCCTTCATCATCGGCTCGCTGCCGCCGGGCGTTCTGGGCATCGTCTATGCGACGACGCCGTCCTATATGGGTCAGATGTTCCAGCACCCCACAGGCCAGCTGATGCTGCTGGGCGGTGCTTTCTGGATGTTCCTCGGCATTATGGTCATGCGCGGCATGATCAACTTCAAGATCTGAGGGCGGCATGTTCGGGCTCGACTTCGCCGATATCCGTGACTTCCTGATCTCGCCGGAAAATCTGGTGATGATGATCTCTGCCGTTCTCGTGTTCGCGACCATCGTCACGCTGGCGGCGCCGGCCATGAACACGAACTCGCTCGACAAGCGGATCAAGGGCGTGCGCAATCGCCGTGAGGAGCTGCGCCGCAAGAGCCGTGAGGCGATCGAGCAGTCCAGCCGCAACAGTTCGATCCGCGGAGCCGAAGCCAAGGGCCTGATGCGCAAGGTCGTGGATGCGCTGAACCTGCAGAAGGCCTTCGAGGACCCCGATCTGCAGGACAAGCTGCAGCAGGCGGGCCTGCGTGGCAACAAGCCCGCCGTCGCCTTCTACTTCTTCCGTCTGGCTTCGCCGATCATCCTGTTTGCGGGCACGGCGACCTACGTCTTCATGATCAATGATTTCGGCCTTCCGACGATCACCCGCTGGTGTCTGGCCTTCGGTCTGGGCCTGCTGGGCTACTACGCGCCGAACGTGTATCTGAGCAACGCCGCCCAGAAGCGGCAGCAATCCATCATGGGGGCCTTCCCGGACGCGCTCGATCTGCTTCTGATCTGTGTGGAGTCCGGGATGTCGATCGAGGCCGCCTTCCACAAGGTGTCGACCGAGGTTGGATCCCAGTCCATCGAACTCGCCGAGGAACTCTCTCTGACAACGGCCGAGCTGTCCTATCTCCAGGATCGGCGCTCCGCGTACGAGAATCTCGGCAAGCGCACAAACCATCCCGGTGTGCGTGCTGTGTGTACCTCCCTGATTCAGGCCGAACGATATGGTACACCGCTCGGACAGGCCCTGCGGGTCATGGCGAAGGAAAATCGCGATATGCGGCTGGCAACTGCCGAGAAAAAGGCCGCCTCGCTGCCGGCCAAGCTGACCGTGCCGATGATCGTGTTCTTCCTGCCGGTTCTGTTCGTTGTCATTCTCGGACCGGCGATTATCCGCTTTAACAGCCTGTGAAAATTCGTTCTGGCGCGTTATTTGAGTGACTCGCCGCACGCTGCACAGGTGGACACAGCCCATGTTTTCGGGCCGCAAGACGGAAGAAGCCATCCGCGAGGACATCCGCGCTGCCGACCGCGCCGTTGGCGAGGCCATGCAGGCCCTGTCGGCTGACGATGTCCAGTCTGCCCGCAAGGCGCTGTCTGCCGCGCCGAAGACCCACTATGCCGATATGGGCTGGAAGGTTGGTCTCGCGACCGCGATGATCGAGCTGAAAGCCGGCAAGCGCCGCGCGGGGCTGCAGCGCCTGGTCACGATATGCGGACGTCTCGACGACACATCCCTGTCGCGCGACGACAAGAACTATCTCAAGCTCTTTGCGCTCTATCGCGGAACCGAGGCCTCGAAGACCGGCCGGGCGCCGACAGAGCTGAGGGACATGGTGGAAGACTTCCGCTTCGATCACACGCTGGTTTCGCCCATCCTGCGCAAGGACTTTCCTCTCAAGCATGTCGAGGACAATGAGGACGGGCCGCCGCCTCCGCCCCCTCCGCCGCCTCTCAGCGTTGGCTGACATGTGAAGGCGAAGACCCAAAAGGCGAGCGTTCGGGCGCAGTCGATGTCCATCCGGCGCTTTCTCGGGTCGAAGCGGGCCGATTGGGTCGTCTTCGCGATTGCGCTCCTTCTGGTGGGCCGACAGGCGCTGTCCTACGCGTTCTGGGGCATTGTCGATATTGCGGTCCGCCTGGAGATCTGGCCGCCGGACCTCATCGCTTTCGACGCCTACGGGTATTACAAGCCAGACCACCCTGCTGCACGAGGCCGTGTTCGTTGCGGCATGTGCCAGCTTCATTGCGGCTTTCACCGCGCTGGTCCTGCGGGCTCGCCTGGCCCTGCCGCTTCTCGTCTTCTGCCTGGTGCCGGGCATCGCAGACTGGGTGATGATGACCTCGATCCCGCAAATGGCGAACGATCTGAGCGGCTACATCCATCTCATCGGCCATCTTGTGGCGGTATGCGCGCTCGCCTATCTGCACCGGCGTGGCTTTCTGCGCTAGCGGACAGCCGGATCCGGGACAAACGAGGGAACCGATCGCATGAGCCGGGAACACGTCTACACAACCCGAATCGTCTGGACCGGTGACCGGGGCGAGGGAACGCGGACCTACAAGGGCTATGACCGGACCTGGAATGTCGAGACGCCCGGCAAGCCGGTCATCCATTGTTCCAACGATCCGCTGCTGGGTGGCGACCCAGGCCTCCCCAACCCGGAAGACATGCTCCTCGGCGCGCTGTCGGCGTGCCACATGCTCTGGTATCTGCATCTCGCCAGTTCGGCGGGGATTGTGGTGACCGGGTATGAGGACAGTCCGGACGGGGNGGGCGAGACGCTGCCCGACGGGTCGGGCCGTTTCCTGAGAGCAACGCTGCGGCCGCGAATTTCGGTGGAGCCTGGAACCGACACTGCAAAAGCCGACACGCTGCACAAGGAGGTGCACCGTTTCTGCTTCATCGCCCGGTCGGTCAACTTCCCGATCGAATACGACGCTGAGTATGTCGAAGGCTGAGGTCTAGTCGGCGCGCACGGCGTCGTAGCGCCGGCGCGATGTCAGCATCGAGCGGATATAGGCCATGTTGGCCTCGGCCATCTGCGGCGAGACATCCACGCGCGCCATCGTTTCGGCTTCCTCGAAACGGCCTTGCAGGGCCATGGCGAGGGCGAGATTCTGGCGGACCGTCGGATCGGCGCCCGGACGGATCATCGCTTCGCGCAGCATCCGCTCGGCAGTCTCGGTCTCGCCGGCTGCCATGTAGGACAGCGCGATATTCGACAGGATGGACGGGTTGCCCGGCTGCAGCTCGAGCGCGGCCTGGAAGCTGGCCCGGGCGGGGCCCGGCTGGCCGGCCTGCTCCTGCGCTATACCGAGGGCGTTGAGATACTGCCAGTTGCCGGGATCGATCTGCGTTGCCCGGCGCAGGGCCTCCATCGCGCCCGCACCGCGTCCTGCGGCGGCCATGGCACTGCCATAGGCGAATAATAGCGGTGCATTATCGGGATAAAGCGCGAGCGATTGCTGCGCCACTTCGGCTGCACGGCGGTGATTTCCCAGCTGGCGCAGCGTGCCCGAAAGCTCGGTTGCGGCTTCCAGGTCCGACGGGTTCAGTTCGTGAGCCTCGGCCCAGAATGCGGCCTGGGTCAGAAGATCCTGGCTGCGGATAGCGTCGCGTTCGGTCTGCGAGGCCGGCACGATCGTATTGGCGTTCATCGTGTCGATGACGGCCTGTTCCTGTTCGGTCGGCGCCGTGGTGGTGGCACAGGCCGAAACGGCAAGGAAGACGAGCGGGGCAAGGGCGTAAATCGGTCGCATGATACGAATCGGTCAACTGTGGGCGTCTCTTGAATCTGCGCCTGCCCGGTCAAGAATGGGTTAATCGCAGTTCGGCCGCATCGCGGCACACGGGAAAGGTTGATCATGACTTCGATATTCGCGTCCGGCGGGACGGCGCTCACCCTGCGGCTCGTAACGGCGGAGGCCAGTGCGGACATGGCCGCGGCCCTGCCGGAGGCGCTGCGTCCCCTGGCGGCCGGTTTCGAAGGCAAGCCGGGCCAGGTCGTACGCTTTCCCTCCGGCAGCGACAGCGACGCCTGGCTGGGCATCGGCCCGGGCAAGGATGTCTTTGCGATCGGCGCGGCTGCGAAGGCGCTCGCCGGTGGCGACTGGCAGATCGAAGCCTTGCCCGAAGGCTGGGACCCGACCCTGACAGCAACCGCCTGGGCGCTGGGCGGCTACAGTTTCACGCTCTACAAGCCCGCAGATCGCGAACCCGCGCGGCTGGTCCTGCCCGAGGGGGCCGACGCTGCGGAAGCAGAAGCCGTGGTGCGTGCGGTGACGTTGACCCGCGATCTGGTCAATACGCCGGCCGACCGGATGGGGCCTGAAGGCCTGGAGAATGCGTTCCGCTCGCTGGCCGAGCGCTTCGACGCGACGGTGCGGGTTGTGCGCGGTGACGATCTTCTCGCCCAGAACTATCCGATGATCCATGCGGTCGGCCGGGCGGCCGGCGAGGCGCCGCGCCTTCTCGAGCTGGAATGGGGTGAGGAAAGCCATCCGCGTGTTGCCATCGTCGGCAAGGGCGTTTGCTTCGACAGCGGCGGTCTGGATCTCAAGGCAGCCCAGTTCATGCGCCTGATGAAGAAGGATATGGGCGGCGCGGCGAATGCGATGGGTCTGGCCAGCATGATCATGGCGGCGGGCCTGCCGGTCCGGCTGCACCTTCTGGTGCCGGCCGTCGAGAATGCTGTCGGTGCCGGTGCCTTCCGTCCGGGCGATATTCTCACATCGCGCAAGGGCATCACCGTCGAGGTCGACAATACTGACGCGGAAGGACGGCTTGTGCTCGCCGATGCGCTGACGCGGGCGACCGAGGAAAAGGTCGATCTGCTGCTCGACTTTGCGACGCTGACCGGCGCGGCGCGCGTTGCGCTGGGGCCGGAAGTGGCGCCGTTCTACACCGATCAGGACGATCTGGCTGCCGATCTGGCCGGGGCCGCGGTGAAAGTGTTCGACCCGGTCTGGCGCATGCCGCTGTGGGATGGCTATGAGGGTGATATCGACGGCGAGATTTCCGACATCGTGAACTCGACCGCCATGCCAATGGCGGGATCGATCACGGCGGGNCTGTTTCCTGCGCCGGTTCGTCGGCGATGCGGCCTGGATGCATTTCGACATCTTTGCCTGGAATCCGAAGGAGCGTCCGGGACGTCCCAAGGGCGGCGACATGCATGCCGCACGCGCCGTTTACCAAATGCTCAAGGAGCGCTTTCAGGATTAGCCGCGACTCCTTCGGGAGATTCGCAGGCTGAACGGGAGCGTGCCGGATGGCATCCCAGGCGATGACGTCGCTTGAAATGATGCGCCGCGTGTCGGCGGATGCGCTGCAGGGCGAAACGGCGGACCTCACGGCCCGCCAGTTCGCGCTGCTATTGTCAATCTTCATGCAGCCGGGCCCTCACGCTGTGCGGGATCTGTCTCGCTCGCTGGGACTGCCCAAGCCGGCCGTGACACGCGCCCTGGACGTGCTCGAGCGGCAGGGCTTTGTCCGCCGCAAGCGCGACCGTGACGACAAGCGCGACGTCTCGGTGCACCGCACTGTCAAAGGCGCAGTCTTCCTGTACGATTATGGCGAACGTGTTGCCGTCCGCGCCGAGGAAACCCGCACATGTCCCACCTGGATCCCCGTCTCACGCCCGCCAGGCCCGACCTCGCCGCCGCCCATCTGAAGGGGCAGGTCGAAGCGGCGCGCTTCGTGGAACCCGTCGACTATCAGTCCGTGATTGCCGCGGCGCCGATCCGGCGGGCGCCCGCGCCCGACGGCGCCATGGACGATCAGGTGCTGGCTGGCGAGGTCTTTGCGGTTCTGGAAGCGCGCGATGGCTGGGGCTGGGGCTTTTCCCGCGCCGGCGGCTATGTCGGGTGGGTCGACCTTGCAGGCTTCTCCACGACGGTCCGTCAGCCTGACCGGCGCATCACCGCATTGCGCACCTACGCCTTTTCAAAGCCCGACATCAAATCGGCTCCGCGCCATCTACTCAGCCTGAATGCGCTGGTTTCCACAGGCGCACGCGAGGGCCGCTTTATCGAGGCCGAGGGGCTGGGCTGGGTCGTCGAGGCCCATACCGGCGCTCCGGACGACCATGCCGGCGACTTCGTCGCTGTGGCCGAAAGCTTTCTTGCCGCGCCCTATCTCTGGGGCGGCAAGGAGAGCCTGGGGCTGGATTGTTCCGGTCTGGTGCAGATGGCGCTCCGCGCCGCGGGCATCGATGTGCCGCGGGATGCGGATCAGCAGGAGGCCGCGCTGAAGGCCGCCTGGCAGGACGTCACCGGTGACGAGGCACGCGAACGGGGCGATATCGTCTTCTGGCCGGGCCATGTCGGCATCATGGTCGATTCCGAACACCTGCTGCACGCCAATGCCGGCTTCATGGATGTCACGCTGGAGCTTTTCTCTGAAGCCGAAGCGCGGATCCGGGAAAAGGAAAATCCGGTCCGCACGATCGTCCGCCCGCTCTGACACGCAGCAGAACCAACTGGTGACAAAAAAGCCCGGGTCAGGTGACCCGGGCTTTTCTGTTCGTATCGAAAGCAGCCTAGTGGCCGCCTTCCTGGGGCTCTTCGCCCGCAGTGTCATCTTCTGCCGGTGCGGGTTCCTCACCCTCAGGCGCCATCTCTGCAGCCTGTTCGCCGGCTTCTTCTGCCATGTCGCCCATGGCTTCACCGGCCTGCTCGGCCATGTCGGAGACTTCTTCCGTCATTTCGCCCTCTTCCGGCAGCGGGTCCGGGAAAGGCAGCGGGTTGTCCGACAGGCTGTGCAGATAGGCGATCAGGTCGAAGCGCTGGGCTTCATCGCTGAGGCCGCGGAAGGACATCGCCGTACCCGGCGCGTAGGAGGCCGGGCTCTCGATGAAGTGGTTCAGGGCTTCGTAGGTCCACTCGCCTTCCAGCGCCTGCAGGGCGGCGGAGTAGGAGAAGCCGGCATGGGTCGCGATGTCCGCGCCCACAACACCCCAGAGATTCGGGCCGACGCCGTTGGCGCCGCCTTGCTCGAAAGTGTGGCAGGCCGCACAGCGGCGTGCGACACGCTCGCCGTTGGAGATGTCCGCATTGGCCAGCAGGAGGCCGTAATCGGTCGGGCCTTCCTCGACCGGTTCGGCCTCGCCGCCGCCCGATTCGATTGCAGCCCAGTCAACCGGATACGAGGTGTTCTCGTCGGTCAGTTCGTGCGCGCCGTGCGAGGGAACCAGCAGGTGCCCAAGCTCGGTAATGGCCATCACAGCCAGCACTGCGCCGATCAGGACACCGGCCACCTTGTTCCAGAAGAGATCGCCCATGGACGCCCCCAAAATTAGTCAGGTCGAAAGTCGGGGCCGTGTTTGGCATGCGCTGCGCGGACAGGCAACAGTCCAGCGCGTTCTTGTGCATGCGTTAACACGACGCATGACCGCAGGCTTGCAGGATTTTCATGTAACGGAAAGACCAAAAATCACAGTTCGCGCGTTGTGACGGGGCGATCCGGCTGCAGCCGGGATTGTCTGACAGGCGGGCCATGACGGGGAGGGCATGGTGCGGGTCAGACGGTCTGCAGACGGACGGCTTGAAACCCCCGACGCCCGTTCCCAGCTCTGGGACGGGCTGGGAACCCGCAACTGGCGCAACGACGCCAAGTACAGAGTAAGGTTGATAAAATGCTGCGTACCCTTTCCCTTGCCTCCCTTTCCATCCTTGCGCTCACTGCCGGTGCAACGGCCCAGCAGGGTGAGTTCCGCCTTGGCGGCGGCTATGAGCGCTTCGACTTCGACGATGTCGATGTGGACACGGCCGTTGTTCGCGGTGGCTACGATTTCAATCGCTTTTTCGGCGTTGAAGGCCAGGCCAATATCGGCATCAACGACGAGTCCGTAACGGTGGCCGGCGTGACCGGCGATGTCGGTCTCGACTATTCGCTCGGCGGGTTCGGTGTCGTGCGTCCCTGGTCGAACGAACAGGCCAATGTCTTCCTGCGCGGCGGCTACACCACGACCGAGTTCGATGCGGAAGTCGCCGGTCTGAACTATGACGGCAGCGATGAAGCCTGGGCCTATGGCGTCGGCGGCGAATGGTTCTTCGCCGGCGATAACGGCGTCCGCCTCGACTATACCCGCTATGACTACGACGATGGCGGTGAAGCCGACACCTACGGCATTTCCTACGTCCGTCGCTTCGGCGGCTAGATAAAGCCTGGAAATATCTGAAGAATCGAAAGGCCGCGCCCGCCGGGTGCGGCCTTTTCTTCATTGCGGACACGTAATCGAGATGAACGCCGCGTTCAGCCCGGGCTCACGCAGCCGGCGGCAATTTCCACGTGCGAGGGCATCAAATGCGAGGAAATACAAAATGTTCAGAGTGCTGAGTGCGTGCGTGCTGGCATGGGCGGGTCTGGCTGCGGCCGGCCACGCGCAGACGGCTGACAATGGCTTCAACCTGTCGGCCGGCTATAGCCGTATCGATCTCGAGAATTTCGATCTCGGCGCAGCAACGATTCGCGGCGGCTATGATTTCAACCGCTATCTCGGCGTCGAGGCCCAGCTCGATATCGGCATTGATGGCGACGACGCCAATGCCTGCCCTGTGGATGCCGTGTGCATCGCCGCGATCTCGACGCTGGACCTGGAATACTCCGTCGGTGCGTTTGCCGTCGGACGCTTTCCCGTCACCGACAGTTTCAGCGTCTTCGGCCGTCTGGGTTATGTGACGACCGAGTTCGACGCCAATTTCGCCTATGGCGGTTCCACGGACGACCAGGCCATCGCCTGGGGTGTCGGCGCCCAGTATGAGGTGTGGGAGAATGGCGCAATCCGGTTCGACTACACCCGGACCGATTATGACGATTTCGGTGAGGCCGACAGTTTCGGCCTGTCCTATGTGCATCGCTTCGGCGGCTGACAGCCGGATCAGGAATGCTGCGAAAACGAACGGGAGCTGCGGTGCGGCTCCCGTTTTCTTTTGGCCGGTGTTCGAGGGAGGACTCGGCGCCTTGGTTCGGGTGTGATATGGTTGCCTTACGGCACCATAGGGGGTGCGTAACTGCCCCATAGGTGCCCCATGCGTGTGACGCCGCGCCGCCTGCGAGAGCCATGAGCCCGCCGGACGGGCGGCGCTCCGGGCCGAACGGGCCCGGATCTGTTCTGACAGTTCCGACCCACACCGCCCGGCGGCGGTCTGCCGGGCGTCGCACGAAAGGCGATGCAATGACACAGTTCACGATCTTCGACGAAACGTCCGCACCCGCCGACTCAAAGCCGATCCTGCGTTCGGTGAAGGCCCGGCTCGGCTTCATCCCCAACATCATGGGCGAGCTCGCCGCCTCGCCCTCGGCGCTGGATGCCTATGCGACCCTGTCGGCCGTTTTCGGACGCAGCGGCCTGACGCAGATCGAGCGCAATGTCGTCCTGCTGACGACTGATTTCGAGAATAATTGCGGGTATTGCATGGCGGCGGATTCGACGATCGCCCTGAATACCGGGCTCGACCGCGAAATCGTGGTGGCCATCCGCGAAGGGCGCGTGATCCAGAGCGATGCGCGGCTCGAAGCGCTGCACCAGTTCACGCGTGCCATGGTGCGCGAGCGCGGCCTGGTGGAGCGCCACGATATCGACGCCTTCCTGCGCGCCGGCTTCACCAAGGCCAATGTGCTCGACGTGGTGACCGGCGTCACGCTGAAAACCATGTCCAACTACACCAACCACATCGCCGAGACCGAGCTGGACGACAGTTTCGCGCCGATGGCCTGGTCCAAACCTCTCCTCCAGCATGCCGACTGATCAGACGGAAGCCCGATTGGCGGACACCTGCGGGGCCGGATTGCCGGCCCCGTCTTTTTGCCAATTCACCTTTTTGCCGGCCGATCTTCTTGCAGGACCTCAGATTTTCCGCTCGACCCAGAGCTCGGCCAGGCGCCGGGCAATCGCGATCGAGGGCGGCATCGCGGCCTCGGGGTGCGTCCCGGCCAGCATGTCGCGGACATCGTCCCGCGAGAACCAGCGCGCGTCTTCCAGCTCGTGGGCGTCGATGTTCAGCGTGGCATCGAGCACCGGCGCGACCAGGCCTACCATAAGCGAGGACGGGAAGGGCCAGGGCTGGGCCATGACATAGCGGGTGGCGGCGATGTCGGCGGTCACGCCGGACTCTTCCTTCAGTTCGCGCGCGCAGGCCTCTTCCAGCGTCTCGGCCGGTTCGACAAAGCCGGCGAGGGCCGACCACATGCCTTCCGGCCAGCTGGCCTGCCGGCCCAGAAGACAGCGCTCGCCGTCGGTGGCGAGCATGATCACGACCGGGTCGACGCGCGGGAAATGTTCGGCGCCGCAGCCGTCGCAGCTGCGGCGATTGCCGCCCGAGCGCATGCGGGTCGGCTGGCCGCAATTGGCGCAGAAGCCGTGCCGGTCGTGCCAGGCCAGGATGGACTTGGCATAGCCGTAGATCGCGGCCTCGTCGGACGAGAGCCCCATGGCGGCGCGACGGGCGTCCAGGCGCATCGTGCCCGCCGGCTCCGGTGCATCGGTCTCCAGCTGGGCGGCAAAACAGGGCGAACCGCGATAATGGCCCAGGAAGACACGCGGTCCCGTTGCCGGCAGGGCGGCCAGCTCGTCCGGCCGGAACCAGAAGATGGCGCCCTCCGGCGACAGCAGCGGATCGCCCGCCTGCAACACCATCCACCAGCCCTCATCGCCATCCATCAGCGCATTCAGCTTTGCCTCGTCGCGTCTGAGGACTTCACCGCGGTCCAGCGGAGCGCCGGAAAAGACGAGCGGGGCGGCATCGGCGAGCAGGGTTCTGTCATTCATGGGGAGATGTCCGGTCAGCGGCCCTGCAGGCTTAGCCGCATGCGGCGCGGGCATCAATCGGACAGTGCGGGTGCTGCCCCCGCTACAGGGCGACCCGTTCGCCGTGTTCGGGGATGTGGCAGTCCCAGCCCAGCTCGTGCTCGATCCGGTCGCGCAATGCCCGCGAGGCCTGCGGCTCGCCGTGCACGAGAAAGATCCGGCGGGGCGGCTGTTCGAAGCGGCGAAGCCAGCTCATCAGCCCGTCGGCATCGGCATGGGCCGACAACATGGGCAGATCCGCCACCTCGGCCTCGATCGGAACCGTACGGCCATGCAGCCGGATCTCGTCGGCCCCGGCGAGGATCGCCGCGCCGGGCGTGCCGGGCGCCTGGAAGCCCGAGAACAGGATCGTGTTGCGCCGGTGCGGCGCATAGGCCTTGAGGTGATGCTGGACCCGCCCGCCGGTCACCATCCCGCTGGCGGCGATGATGATCTTGGGCATGGGGTCGGCAGTCAGTTCCTTGGACCGTTCGGTGTCGCGGACATATTCGATCATCCGGCCCATGGCGCGGGCATCGGCGGCGCTCAGCTTGTGTTCGCCGACATGGCGGTTGAGCAGGATGCTGGCATCGATGGCCATCGGGCTGTCCAGATAGACCGGGATCGAATCCAGCCGGCCGGCACATTTCAGCCGCCACAGATGCCAGGTCAGCAACTGGGCGCGTCCGACCGCAAAGGCCGGGATAATCACGGTGCCGCCGCGCCGGACGGTGCGCTCGACGACATCGTGCAGCAGGTCGGCGACGTCGCGGCGTTCGTGCAGCCGGTCGCCATAGGTGGTTTCCAGCAGGAGAAAATCGGCGCGGTCCACCGGGTCGGGATCGGGCAGCAGCGGATCGTCCTCGCGGCCCAGATCGCCGGAAAACACGACGCGCCGGCCTTGCCAGTCGAGCGTGACGGTCGCGGCGCCGAGGATGTGGCCGGCCCGGCGGAACACCAGCCGCGCTCCGGGAACCGGCTCGACCGTCTCGCCGAATTCGACACTGTCGAACTGTTCCATCGCGGCCTTGGCGTCTTCTTCGGTATAGAGCGGCAGGGCCGGGTCGTGGCGCGAGAAGCGCTTGCGATTGGCGTATTCGGCATCGCGCTCCTGGAGATAGCCGCTGTCGGTCAGCAGGATTTCGCACAGGTCCAGGGTCGGCGGGGTGCACAGGACGGGGCCGCGATAGCCGTCCTTGATGAGGCGGGGGATATAGCCGGAATGATCGAGATGGGCGTGGGACAGGGCGATGGCGTCGATCCGCGCGGGATCGATTCCGAAACCGGACCAGTTGCGGGTGCGGATGTCGCGCCGGCCCTGGAACATGCCGCAATCGAGCAGGATGTCCCGTCCCGCCGAACTGAGAAGATGCCGCGACCCGGTCACCGTACCGGCCGCGCCGAGAAAGGTCAGCTCGAGCTTTTCCATCCGCATCCTCCTGAAACCACCTTTCCGGGGGATGCCCGCAAAGGCAAGCGTGGCGACGCGCCGCAGGGCGCGGGCTCATTTGTCACTTGCTTTTGCGAATGAGTCGCAATTATTGTCGTGACAGGAGGTGTCGAAATGGATCCGAAATCACAAAGATCGTCAGCCCTGTGCGCCCATCACGCCCAGATGGCTGTGCGCGACTGGCTGGAGACCCAGGCGCGGGTGACGGGATACTGGCGTGACGTCCTGCTGTCCTCGGGCGGCAGCGAGGAACTCATCGCCGTGCTCGATCATCATGCCGATGTCCTCGCGGCGGCGGCCCGGCTGGACAGTGCCGAACCCGTCTTCGCACACTAGCGGCGGCCCGCTCGCAATGCCGGGAACCTGCGCGCGTCCTGCAACGTTCCATTGAGAACCAGGCAGAGGCGCGCTGCACGGCAGCGCTCGGTATCGTGGCAAAAGCCAGACGGACAGTTCTGATCGCCGGAATGATTGCGGCCGCGCTCGTCGCGACAGCGGCCGGAAGCCTGTGGTTCCTGTCGTCTGCAGACCGGGCAACCGGTTTCATCGAGGCCCGGCTGACGGGCGCAGCCGGACGGACGGTGGAGCTGGGTGAAGGCTGGCTGAGCCCGGGATGGCAGCCGGTGCTCCATCTGCGCGGCCTGGCTGTCGAGAATGCGGGCACGGCACAGACCGTCGACATGCGCCTCGATCCGGCCGGTCTTCTGCCGGGGCGTCCGCTGATCGTCCATGCCGGCATCGACGAGGCGTCCTTCACCTACCGCATGCGGGCGCGCGACGACGCAGGAGGAGGGCTGCCGGGCTATCTCTCCAATGTGCGCGATGTCGACATCACGCAATTGCGGCTGCGCATCCGGCGGCCGGGACGCGAGCCTGCACTGCTGATCATCACCGAAGCGCGCGGCGATCTCGCCAGCGGCGATTTCCGTCTCACCGCGGCAGGCGGTCGGTCGGTGCTGCATCTCAACGGGTCGGCCGAAGGCCTGTCGCTGGACGGATTTTCCGGCGAGATGGAGATGCACGGGCGCAACTTCGCCGAGCTGGCGGCGGTCTTCGGCCTGTCGGCACCGGATACGCCGCCCTTCTCGCTGTATGGCGATGTCTCGCATGCAGACGGTATCTGGACCTTCAGCCCCTTCAACGGGCTGGTCGGCGACTCCGATCTGGCCGGCACCATGTCCGCCGATTTCGGACGCCCGCGCCCGCGGCTGACGGCGGACCTCACTTCCGACAATCTCGATTTCGACGATCTGGGCGTGGTGATCGGCGCACCGTCCGACATCGACCGGACCACCGCCAATGACGAGCAGGAAGCGGCCAACCGGGCCTATGCGTCCAGCGGACGGCTGATCCCGAATGCGCGTCTGGATACCACGCGCGTGCGCACCGCCGATGCCCGGGTGCGCTTTACCGCCCGCAATGTGCAGGCCGGAGCCGTCCCCCTGAGCGCGATGGAGATCGTTTTCGAACTGGACAATGGCGTGATGACCTTTGAACCGCTGGCTTTCGAGACAGAGGACCGCGGCCGCCTGACCGCCCATGCGACGATCGATGCCCGCACAGACACGGTGCGCACGGAGGCCGAAGGCGAGCTGGACGGGTTCGAGCTGGCCTCGATCGGCAATGGACAGCTGGCCCGTGGCCGGATGCATGTCGCCTTCGCGCTGGCCATGACCGGTGCGGACCTGCGAAGCGCCTTTGCCTCGGCCGATGGCGAGATCACCGCGCAGGCGGCGCCGGGGACCCGGATCCGCCATCTCGCCGTCGAGGGCGCCGGCCTCGATGTCGGCGAGATCCTGCTCCTGCGCCTGTCGGAAGACGAGGCCGATCCCGGCTTCATTCCCGTGAACTGCGCGGGCGGCGTGTTCCGCGCCCGGAACGGCCGGCTTCAGGCGGAAAACGTCTTTGTCGATACGGATGACAGTGTCGTCGCGCTCGACGGCCAGGTCTCGCTGGAGACCGAAAGGCTGGCGCTCGCTGTTGCCGCGGAGGCGAAGGATGTTTCCTGGGGCAATCTGCTGGGCGGTGTTGCCGTGAACGGAACCCTGCGCAATCCCGAAATCGATGTCGATGCGGCACCGTCTGTGCTGCAGGGCGTGCTGGCGGGACTTCTGGGCAGCGCAGCGGGTCCGCTGGCGGTGCTTCCCTTCACCGAGCTGGGCCTGGGTGAGGCGGTGTCCTGCGAAGACCCGCCAGGCCCGGCCGCCGGCTAGAGCAATGCCGGAAAAAGGCTGCAGGCCGCGGCTTGCATGACGCTGTCCGGCGGGCGATATAGGGGGCGGAAGGCCGGCGGTGGACGGGCACCTCGCCAACCCGGTCAGGTCCGGAAGGAAGCAGCCGTAACGAGTTTCGTCCGGGTCGCTGTCCGGTC
>PANX01000069.1 GCA_002707795.1 Maricaulis sp. | reverse complement strand
CTCGTCCATGAAGGGTGCAAGCGCCGATGCCGCCTCTTCGGCGAAACTGCCGGCGAAGGCGATCGAGCGCGCGACGGCGTCATGTTTCGCCAGAAGCGCCTGCGCCGCTGCCGGATTGCGCACCTTTGCGCCGGCGATGAAATAGGCGAAGACGTCGCCGCCCCTAGCCCAGGCGCGGGTCTGGCCGGCGATGCCGTCGAGTTCTTCCGGGGAGAGGCCCGTGGGTTCGTCCTCGCGGCTCGACATCAGGCGGGCATATCTGAAGTCCGCCGTGTCCTGGTCGATGCGCGGCCAGCCGGGGGCCTCGTCATCATGGGCATAGACGATGGCGGCGCCGTATTTGCGGGCGAGATCGTAGAATTCCTCGGTGTCGAAGGTGGGGCTCCGCACTTCCAGCGCGTGGCGCAGGCGGATGCCGTCCTTCTCCTGCGGCAGGCGTTTCAGGAAGCCCTCGAAGTCGTCCGGATCGAATGTCTTGGTCGCCATGAACTGCCAGTTGATCGGGCCCAGCTTGTCGCCCAGCGCCGTCAGCCCCTGGTCGAGAAAGCGTTCGATGCTCTCGCCGCCCTCGGAGAGGCGTTTGCGATTGGTGCAGAAGCGGCTGGCCTTGACCGCGAAGACGAAATCCTCGGGCGTCTCGTCGCGCCATTTCATCCAGGTGTCGGGCTTGAAACCGGAATAATACGTGCCGTTGATCTCCAGCGAGTTCATCTGGCGCGAGGCGTATTCCAGCTCGCGCTTCTGGCTCAGCTTTTCCGGATAGAAGACGCCGCCGCGCCAGGGCGCATAGGTCCAGCCGCCGATCCCGGCCCTGATGGTTCCCGTCATGGCGTGCTCGCTCCCCGTCGCTGCCAGTCCTGACCTGTATGGTCCGACCTATATAGGGGCGCGAGGGCGCGTCTGCTAAGTCGCGACGAAGGCCTTTTCGACAACAAAGTCGGCCGGCGCAGCGTTGGAGCCTTCGATGAAGCCGCGGTCGAGGCAGATCTGTCTGGTGTCTTTCAGGAGGCCTTCGGAGCCGCAGATCATCACGCGGTCGACCGCCGGGTCGAGCGGCGGGACGTTGAGGTGGCCGAACAGTTCGCCGCTCTCGATGAGATCGGTGACGCGGCCCTTCACCGGGCTGTCCTCGCGCGTGGTCGAGGCGAAGTGGACCAGTTTCTCCTGCGCCATCTCGCCGATCAGCTCGTCGGACTTCACGGCCTCGACCAGCGCGTTGCCATAGGTCAGCTCGGCGCTTTCGCGGCAGGTGTGGGTGAGGATGACCTGGTCGAATTTCTCATAGGTCTCCGGATCGCGGATCAGGCTGGCAAACGGCGCGATGCCGGTGCCGGTGGAGATCATGTAGAGCCGCTTGCCGGGCTTGAGCGCATCGAGCACCAGCGTGCCCGTCGGCTTCCTGCCCAGCAGGACCTGGTCGCCCGGCTGGATGTGCTGCAGGCGCGAGGTGAGCGGACCGTCGGCGACCTTGATCGAATAGAAGTCCAGCGCCTCGTCCCAGAACGGGCTGGCGATGGAATAGGCGCGCAGCAGCGGTTTGCCGTCTTCCTTGGGCAGGCCGATCATGACGAACTCGCCCGAGCGGAAGCGGAAAGCGTCCGGCCGCGTGATGCGGAACCAGAACAGCCGGTCGGTATAGTGCTTCACCTCGAGCACGGTCTCGATCGTGTAGGGGCCCGGCTTGGCGCTGATCGCGTTCTTCACGCGGGCGGTCGAGGTCATCGTCATGTCGTTCATCGTCGTCTCTTCTACCTTGGCGGCCCGGGATCAGGCCGTGGCCCGCGGCGCTTCGCTATCGGCCCAGGGCGGGACGGGCAAGCCCCGGCTGGACAGGAATTCCGGATTGAACAGCTTGCCGGCATAGCGGGATCCGGCATCGCACAGCATTGTTACGATCGTCTTGCCGGGACCCAGCTCGCGGGCGAGGCGGATGGCGCCGGCGATATTGATGCCGGCCGAACCGCCCAGCGACAGGCCCTCGGTCTTCACCAGTTCGAACAGGATGGGCAGCATTTCCGCATCCTCGATGCGAAAGATGTGGTCGACATCCAGGCCTTCCAGATTGCCGGTGATACGATTGACGCCGATCCCCTCGGTGATCGAGGAGCCTTCCCCCTTCAGCTCGCCCTTCGTGTAGTAATTATAGAGCGCCGCGCCGGCCGGGTCGGCGGCACCGATGGCAATGTCCGGCCTGTTGGCGCGCAGGCTGGCCGCGACGCCGGCGAGCGTGCCGCCGGAACCGACCGCGCAGATGAAGCCGTCGATCTTGCCGCCGGTCTGCTGCCAGATTTCCGGACCGGTGGTCTTCTCGTGGGCGCGCCGGTTGGCGAGATTGTCGAACTGGTTGGCCCAGATCGCGCCATTGGGCTGGCTCTCGTTCAGCTCCTCGGCGAGGCGGCGGGAATAGTGCACAAAGTGGTTGGGGCTGGAGAAGGGCGCGGCATCCACCTCGATCAGCCGCGCGCCGTGCGAGCGGATGACCTGTTTCTTCTCTTCCGACTGGGTGCGCGGCATGACGATGATGACGTCATAGCCCAGCGCGCCGCCGACCAGGGCGAGCCCGATCCCGGTATTGCCGGCCGTGCCTTCCACGATCGTGCCGCCGGGTTTCAGCGAGCTGTCGGCCTCGGCCTCGCGCACGATGTTCAGCGCGGCGCGGTCCTTCACGGACCCGCCCGGATTGAGGAATTCGGCCTTGCCGAGGATCTCGCAGCCGGTGGCCTTCGACGGGCCGTCCAGCCGGATCAGCGGCGTATTGCCGATCAGGTCGAGCACATGTGACACGCGGGTGTGTCCTTCCAGGTTTGTCTGTCCAGCCTATTCCGCCGCGATACGCTCGGCGGGGACATGGATGCCGCATTCGGTCTTGTCGCGTCCGCGCCAGCGGCCGGAGCGCACATCGCCGTCATCCTCGACCGGGGCGGTGCACGGCCAGCAGCCGATGGATGCATACCCCATATCGCTCAAGGGGTGTCGCGGCAAATCGAAGCGCTTGAAATAGGCGTTCACACGTTCGGCATCCCAGGCCGCCAGCGGATTGACCCGGATGCGGCCATCGATGCGCTCGACGACGGGCAGGGCCAGGCGTTCGCCGCCATGGAAGCGCTTGCGGCCGGTGATCAGCGCGTCGTAGTCGCCGATGGCGCGCGCCAGCGGACGCACCTTGCGCAGGGCGCAGCAGGCATCGGGATTGCGCTGCCACAGACGGTCATCGCCATCCTCGGCGGCGGCCTCGGCGCTGTCGGGTGCCAGCACGCGGATATTGGTCAGGCCGAGCTGTTCGCTCAGCGCGCGCTGATACTGTTCGGTCTGGGCGAAGAGGCGGCCGGTGTCGAGAAAGACGACCGGCGTGTCCGGGGCGATCTGGGCGATCATGTGCAGGCCGACCGCGGCTTCCGCGCCGAAGGAGGAGAGCATGGCGATCCTGCCGGTCCACTCATTGCGGATCGCGTCGTCCAGGATCTCCATCGCGTCGAGACCGCGATAGCGGGCATTCAGGGCGGCAAGATCGTCACCGGCCGGCGCGGCCTGGCGGTGGCGGAAGACCGGCGTGCGCTTGTCCTGGGCGGGCTGATAGGCGTGGGTGAAGCGCGCGCGGGCGCGGGCCCAGTCATCGTCCAGATTGTCATTGTCCGGGGCGACATCGTCAAAGCCGACGCGCTTGAGATGCATGGCCTGGTCGGGGATCAGATCGCCCACGGCGCGCAGCTTGCCGGCAAAGCCGGCGCGTTCGCGCAGAAGGGCCGCAAGCGAGAAGCCGCGCCCGTCCTTGAAGCTGGCAAAACGGATATCGACCTGCACCGCGCCGCGCGCCCGTTCGGCGGCCTCGCGCCAGTCGGTCTCGCCGGGGATTTCCACCACCGCGCCGCCACCGGCTTCCATCTGGGCCTCGACGCGCTTGCGGGATTGCGGATTGCGCTCAAGCTGCAACATAGATCGACTCCTTGAACGCATCGGCACCGACGCGCCGCAGCGTGTCGATAAAGCGTTCGTTTTCGTCCCTGATTTCCAGATAGGTTTTTAGCACCCGCACGATTGCGCCGGGTACGTCTTCGCCTGCCAGACCCTTGCCGACAATGCCACCGATTGACGCATCATTGCCGAAGGCGCCGCCCAGCGTGATCTGGTAGAATTCCTCGCCCCGCTTGTCGACGCCGAGCACGCCGATATGGGCGACATGGTGGTGTCCGCAGGCATTGATGCAGCCATCGATCTTGATCGTCACATCGCCGACGGGTTCGGCCAGGCCTTCCGCCTCCACCAGGTTGGAGATCGCCTGGGCGATCGGGATGGAGCGGGCATTGGCCAGGCTGCAATAATCCAGCCCCGGGCAGGAGACGATATCCGTCGCCAGGCCGGCATTGGCGGTGGCGAGACCGGCAGCAACGAGCGCGTCCCAGACGGTTTCCAGATCCTCGTTGCGCACATGCGGCAGGACCAGATTCTGGTCCGGCGTGGCGCGGGCCTCGTCGAAACCGTAGCGCTCGGCCAGGTCGGCGACGATGTCCAGCTGGTCGTCCGTGATGTCGCCCGGCGTGCCGCCGACCGGCTTCAGCGAGATGACGACCGAGGACAGGCCCTCGACCTGGTGGGCGCGGCGATTGCGGCGCAGCCAGCCGGCGAAACCGGGCTTGCCGGAAACCGGAACCGGCTGCGCCTTCGACACGGAGGGACGGTCGAAGAAGGCGCGGATGCGGGCGATCTCGGCGGCGGGCAGTTCCAGCTCGCCCTCGCGGATCTGCGCCCATTCCTCTTCGGTCTGGCGGCCGAATTCCTCGGCGCCCAGTGCCTCGACCAGGATCTTGATCCGGGCCTTGTAGAGATTGTCGCGGCGGCCGTGCTGATTGTACACGCGCAGAATGGCGGTGAGGTAGGACAGGAGGTCGCGCGGCTCCAGGAAGTCGCGGATCTTCTGCGCCAGGCGCGGCGTGCGGCCCTGGCCGCCACCGACCCAGACCTCGAACCCGGTCTCGCCGGCCTCGTTCTTCACGATCTGCAGGCCGATATCGTGCACCCGGATGCCGGCCCGGTCGTCGCGGGCGCCATTGACGGCGATCTTGAACTTGCGCGGCAGGAAGGTGAATTCCGGGTGGAAGGTCGACCATTGGCGGATGATCTCGGCCCAGGGACGGCTGTCCTCGATCTCGTCGGCTGCGGCCCCGGCAAAGGGATCGGCGGTGACATTGCGGATGCAGTTACCCGAGGTCTGGATGGCGTGCATCTCGACCTTTGCGAGATGATCGAGAATGTCCGGCACATCCACCAGGGCCGGCCAGTTGAACTGGATATTGGTGCGCGTGGTGAAGTGGCCATAGCCGCGGTCATAGCGCCGGGCGATATGGGCCAGGGTGCGCAATTGCGGGCCGTTCAGCGTGCCGTAGGGAATGGCCACCCGCAGCATGTAGGCGTGCAGCTGCAGATAGACGCCATTCATCAGGCGCAGCGGCTTGAACTGGTCTTCCGTCAGCCGGCCGTCGAGGCGGCGTGCGACCTGGTCGCGGAATTCCTCGATCCGTTCGCGCACCAGGGCATGGTCGTAGGCGTCATACTTGTACATGGGATCAGGCGGGCTCGTGGGTGGAACCGGTCGTCGGGCCGGTCAGGCGGATCGCCTCGCGGCGCCATTTCTGGCCGCCGGGGCGCTCGTCCTCGATGTCGATGAGATAGGGGCCGACCGCGATGCCGAACTCGGCCTCGGCCTGGGCCAGACGGGCCTCGGCGGCGTCGCCGTCCAGATGTTCGGCCTCGTCCAGGCGGCTGGACCATTGCCCCTCGGCCGTGCGGTAGATCACGCGGCCGTCGGTCAGGCGGTTTGCGGTGATCGCTTTCATGCGTAGTTCTCCAGGGAGGCTTGAGCCGCGGCCTGGGCCGCGGCCGTGCCGGCGCTTTCGCCGACGATGATGACGGTGGGACCGGCAATGCCTTCGCGCTCGACCAGTGCGGCCAGGCCGCCCAGCGTGCCGAAGACGCGGCGTTCGGTGTCGTGCGTGCCGTTCTCGATCAGGGCGACAGGCGTGGACGGTGCCCGGCCGGCGGCGATCATCTTGCGTTCGATCTCCGGCGCAGCGCCGACGCCCATATAGAAGACGGCGGTGGAATTGGGGGCCGAGAGGGCGCGGTAGTCGGCGTCGGGCCCGTCCTTCTTCACCACGCCCGAGGCGAAGGTGACGGACTGGGCGTGATCGCGATGGGTCAGCGGCACGCCGGCCGAGGCGGCGCAGGCCATGGCGGCGGTGATGCCGGGCGTGACTTCAGCGGCGATACCGGCTGCGCGCACCACGTCGAGTTCCTCGCCGCCGCGGCCGAAAATGAAGGGGTCGCCGCCCTTGAGACGCACGACGCGCTGGCCCTTGCGGGCCTCGCGCACCAGGATTTCGCCGATCTCGTCCTGGGAAACCGGGTGATGGCCCTTGGTCTTGCCGACATCGATGCGCAGCGCGTCGCGGCGCGCCAGCGCAATCACGCCCTCGGAGACCAGGCGGTCGTGCACGATGACATCGGCTTCGCGCAGCAGGCGGGCGGCCTTGAGGGTGAGAAGATCGGGATCGCCGGGACCGGCGCCGACCAGGTGGACAATGCCGCGGCGTTCGGCGCGTTCACCGTTCAGCTCGCGCAGCATTTCGCGGCGGGCACCGGCCTTGTCGCCCGAGAGCGCCAGATCGCGGGCCTTGCCGCGCAGGGCGCGTTCCCAGAAGGCCCGGCGGTCGTCAAACTTCGTCAGGACCGACTTCACCGTGCCGCGCAGCTCGCGGGCGAGGTCCGCCAGCGTGCCGATGCGCGCGGGCAGGACCTGTTCCACCGCAGCGCGGATATCCACCGACAGGACCGGCGCCGCACCGCCCGACGCGATCGCGACGACAATGCCGTCCCGGTCGACAATGGCGGGGGTCTGGAAATCGGAGGCCGACGGGCTGTCGACAATATTGACCGGAATGCCCAGACGGCGGCCGGTGCGGGCCAGCGCGTCGACGGGGATGCCGTCGCCGCCGGCGATGAAGAGCAAAGTCGCGCCACGAAGGTCCCGCCGCGTCGGCATGCGGCGTTCGATCCGCGCATATTGGGCGATATCCGCGGGAACAGGATCGTCCGTGTTTCCGGTGAACCACAGCAACCGGGCAGGGGAGGCAGCGAACAGGCGGACCTTCGGTTCGGCCATCGGTCCACGTCCGACGACAATCACCGTGCGCCCATCCAGGGGAATGGAGGCTGGAAAGACCTGCATGTTCACTCATCCGATCCTGCGCCTTCGTGGCGCGACGAGTGCAATATTTCTATTCGATGAGCCGGTTTCAAACGACGTTTCTTGGCATTTCAGATTAGAAAAACTAAACTGAAGCCATGGCCCGATCCTCCCGCCTTCCCCCGCTCAATGCGCTGCGTGCCTTCGAGGCTGCCGCGCGCCTGGAAAGTTTTGCCCGTGCCGCCGACGAGCTGGCCGTGACGCCGGGGGCAATTTCCCAGCAGATCCGCTCGCTGGAGGAGCATGTCGGGACCCCGCTTTTCGTGCGTGAGGGGCGGGGGCTGTCCCTCACCGAGGCCGGGCGCGCGGCGGCCAATGTCGCCTCCGATGCCTTCGAGACGCTGGAGCGCGCCGTGTCGCTGATGCGCCAGCCCGCACAGCGCCGCGCGCTGACGGTTTCAGTCGCGCCCTCCTTTGCCGGCAAGTGGCTGGCGCCGCGCCTGCACCGGTTCCAGGAGACCCAGCCGGGCGTGGAAGTGTGGATCGCGGCAACCTCGGAACGGGTCGACCTGTCGGCCGGGGCCGCCGATCTGGGCATACGCTACGGCCCCGGCGGCGACATGACGCTGAACGAGGAAACCCTCCTGCCCGAGGAAGTCCTGCCGGTGTGCTCGCCGGATCTGCTGCGCGACGGGCCGCGCCTGGCAACGCCGCGCGATCTGGACGGTCACACCCTGCTGCACGACGCCTCGCCGGAAAGCGAGGTCGACGGCGCCGACTGGCCGTCCTGGCTGAAAGCGCGCAATATCCGCGGGGTCGATACGGCGGGCGGGGTGCGCTTCAACCAGTCCGCCCTGGTGATCGATGCCGCCGTGGCCGGCCGCGGCGTGGCCCTGGCCAAACGCGCGCTCGCCCAGAACGACCTGGCCTCCGGCCGCCTGGTCGCCCTCTTTGCCGACGGCACCTCACCCGTGCGCTCCGCCTACCACATCGTCACGGCCCGCAACCGCCCGCTGAGCCCGGATGCCGAGGCCTTCATCGCCTGGCTGAGAGGCGAAGCCCGGGTGCACGAGCACTCGGTGGATGAGTTGTAGGGTTTCTTCGAAGGCCGGTGTCTTCCCCCTCTCCCTCGATCCCTCTCCCAGGGGAGAGGGAGGTTTGAGCGTGTTGCAGTGTATGGTGAGCACTCGCGACCGGGCGTGACCGCACTCACGTCCTGCAACTCACTCTCATAAACAAACAAACCCGTTCAAATCCGCTGTGATGCAAGGGGAATTCGCTTGACCGGCGCGGTCGTGACCATGTGAGAATGCGCCTAACAAGTGGCCGGCAAGGACCACATGCGCCAACAGGTTACGGGCGGTATCGCCCGGGGTGAGGAGAATGCAACCGACCGATACGCGCGATCCCGACTATTTTCACAAGGTCGTGGATTGCCAGTGGGCCTGTCCGGCACATACGCCGGTGCCCGAATACATCCGTCTGATCGCCCAGGGTGACTTCACCGGGGCCTATCTCGTCAATCGCCGCTCCAACGTGTTTCCCGGCATTCTGGGCCGGGTGTGCGACCGGCCCTGCGAGCCGGCCTGCCGGCGCGGCCGGGTGGAGGAGGAGCCGGTAGCGATCTGCCGCCTCAAGCGCGTCGCCGCGGACCATCGCGACGAGGTGAGCCATCTCCTGCCGCAAAAGCCGGACAAGACGAACGGCAAGAAGATCGCCCTGATCGGCGCAGGCCCGGCCTCGCTGACCGTGGCCAATGATCTCGCGCCGCTGGGCTATGAATGCACGATCTTCGAGGCGCATCACCGGCCCGGCGGGCTGATGATCGCCAATATTCCCGCCTTCCGCCTGCCGGAGGAAGTGCTGGACGAGGAGATCGGCTACATCCTGAACATGGGTGTCGAGCTGAAGCTGAACAGCCGGGTGGAAAGCCTGCGCGCCCTGATGGAAGGCGGCTATGACGCGGTCTTCGTCGGCTCCGGCGCGCCCAAGGGCAAGGATTTGCAGATCGAGGGCCGCGAAGAGGCCGATGCCAATATCCATATCGGTATCGACTGGCTGGAAAGCGTCGCCTTCGATCATATCGACAAGATCGGCAAGCGCGTCCTGATCATCGGTGTCGGCAATACCGCGATGGATTGCTGCCGCACCTCGCTGCGCCTCGGCGCGGAGGATGTGAAGGTGATGGCCCGCAAGCCGCGGCAATTCTTCAAGGCCTCCCCCTGGGAGCTGGAGGATGCCGAGGACGAGAATGTCGAGATCGTCGTCAATCATTCCCCCAAGCGCTTCGTCGTCGAGAACGGCAAGCTGACGGGCATGGAATTCGAGCTGATGGAGTATGAGCTCGACGATGACGGCAATATCACCGAGACGCGCAAGGCGGGCACCAAGGTGATCCCCTGCGACGACGTGATCCTCGCCATCGGCCAGGAAAACGCCTTCCCCTGGATCGAGCGCGATCTGGGTATCGAGTTCGACAAGTGGGGCGTGCCGGTGGTCGACGAGACGACGCNCCAGTCGACCCTGCCGNGTGTCTTCTTCGGCGGTGACAGCGCCTTTGGCCCGAAGAATATCATCTGGGCGGTCGAGCATGGCCACCAGGCCGCCATCTCCATCCACAAGCACTGCCAGGACGAGGCGATCACCGAGCGCATGCCGCGCGGGGTGAATCTCCAGTCCGCCAAGATGGGCGTGAACGAGTGGATGTATTCCAACGCCTATACCGGCGCCCATCGCCGCGACATGCCGCTGGTCGAGCTGAAGCAGCGCCTGTCCAACCGCAAGACCGAGGTGGAGCTGGGCTTTGACGCCGAGCGGATCGCGACCGAGGTGCAGCGCTGTCTGAACTGCGACGTGCAGACCGTGTTCGAGGCGCCCTTGTGCAAGGAGTGCGATGCCTGCCTGGACATCTGTCCGGTGGATTGCCTGTCGATCCTGCCCAATGGCGAGGAGGCCAATCTGCGCCAGGGCATGCGGGTGCCGGCGGCCAACAAGGACCAGGCGCTCTATGTCTCCGAGCCGCTGAAGGATACCGGCCGGGTGATGGTGAAGGACGAGAATCTCTGCCTTCACTGCGGCCTGTGCGCCGAACGCTGCCCCACCGCCGCGTGGGACATGCAGGATGCGGATATTTTCATTCCGCATGTCGACAATGAAGCCGGAAAGGTGGCGGCGGAATGAAGGACGTCGTGGAAACGCCGGGCGAAGTGCGTGTGAACGACTTCGTGATCAAGATCGGCAATGTGAACGGCACCGGTTCGGCTTCGGCCAACGGGCTGCTGATGAAGGCGATCTTCCGCATGGGCGTGCCCGTGGTCGGCAAGAACCTCTTCCCGTCCAACATCCAGGGGCTGCCGACCTGGTATGAGATCCGCATCACCAGGGACAGCTATTTCGCGCGCTCGGGCACGGCGGATTTCGTCGTCGCGATGAATGCGGAAACCTATGCGCGCGACCTTGCCGAGGTCTCGCCGGGCGGCTTCCTGCTGTACGATTCGACCTGGCCGCGCCCGGACCTGCACGGCCGCAGCGACATCACCGCCATCGGCGTGCCGCTGGCGCGGATGTGCAACGAGCAGTTCGACAATGCGCGCACCCGCGTGCTGATGAAGAACATGGCCTATGTCGGCGCCGTGGCGGGGCTGACCGGGATCGATGTCGAGGTGATCCGCGGCCTGGTGACCGAGATGTTCGGCACCAAGGCGCATCTCATCGATGCCAACATGAAAGCCATCGAGCTGGGGCTGAACTATGTGCGCGAGCACTATCCCGACCCGCTGCCGCTGCGCGTGGAGCCGATGGACGGGACCGCCGGGCATATCCTGATCGACGGCAATACCGCCGCCGCGCTGGGCTGTGTCTATGCCGGGGCGACCTTCGGCGCCTGGTATCCGATCACGCCCTCGACCTCGCTGATGGACGGGTTCAAGTCGTTCTGCGAGAAATTCCGCGTCGACAGGGATACCGGCGAGAAGAAGTTCTGCATCATCCAGGCCGAGGACGAGCTGGCCTCGATCGGCATGGCGATCGGTGCCGGCTGGAACGGCGCGCGGGCCTTCACCCCCACCTCCGGGCCGGGCATCTCGCTGATGAGCGAGTTCATCGGCTTTGCCTATTATGGCGAGGTGCCGGTCGTGCTGTTCGACGTGCAGCGGGCGGGGCCGTCGACCGGCCTGCCGACGCGCACCCAGCAATGCGATCTCACCCTGGCGGCCTATGCCAGCCATGGCGACACCAAGCATATCCTCCTCTTCCCCGCCAATCCGAAGGAATGCTTCGAGATGGCGGTGCAGTCCTTCGATCTGGCCGAGCGTTTCCAGACGCCGGTCTTCTTCATGACCGACCTGGATATCGGCATGAATGACTGGATGATCCCGGAACTCACCTGGGATGACAGCTACCGGCCCGATCGCGGCAAGGTGCTCGGCAAGGACGAGCTCGAGGCGATCGAGAAATTCTACCGCTATGAGGACCGCGACGGCGATGCCATCCCCTACCGCACCCTGCCGGGCGTGCATCCCAAAGGCGCCTATTTCACCCGCGGTTCCGGGCATAACTGGAAGGGCGGCTATACCGAGGATTCGGACGAGTACAAGGAGGTGCTCGACCGGCTGACGCAGAAGTGGAAGAACGCCGCGGCCGCTGTGCCGGCGCCGGTCGTCATCAAGTGCGGCAGGCCCGCGCGCCGGGCGATTGTCTCGGTCGGCGGCTGTGACGGCGCGGTGCGCGAAGCGATGGACCGGATGGCCGCCGACGGTGTGCATCTGGACTATCTGCGGGTTCGCGGCTTCCCCTTCAGCCAGGAGGTCGACGACTTCATCGCCGCCTATGACGAGGTCTTCGTCGTCGAACAGAACCGCGATGCGCAATTGCGCACTCTCTTGATCAACGAGACCTCGGCCGACAAGACACGCCTCATTCCGGTGCTCGACTATGCCGGCATGGCCGCCAATCCGAAATTCATCGTCGAGGGTGTCACGGCTCACCTCGAAATTGTGGGAGATTCCGCATGACCTCCATGCCGAAACCCTTCATCGACAAGCATCTGCCCAAGAACAGGCTGGGCCTGTCGGTGCGCAATTACGAAGGCGTGATGTCGACCCTGTGCGCCGGTTGCGGTCACGACTCGGTCACAGCCGCGCTGGTGCAGGCCTTCTGGGAGCTGGACCTGGCGCCGGAAAGCGCCGCGAAAGTCTCCGGCATCGGCTGTTCGTCCAAGACGACCGCCTATTTCATGGGCCAGTCGCACGGCATCAATTGCGTGCACGGGCGCATGCCCTCGGTGGCGACCGGCGCCAATGCCGTGAACGGCAAGCTGCACTATATCGGCATCTCCGGTGACGGGGATTCGCTGTCGATCGGCTTCGGCCAGTTCGCCCACGCGATCCGCCGCAATCTCAACATGCTCTACGTACTGGAAAACAACGGCGTGTACGGGCTGACCAAGGGCCAGTTCTCGGCCTCGGCCGATTATGGCTCGAAGTCGAAGAAGGGCGTGCCGAACGAGCAGACGCCGATCGATCCCTGCGTGCAGGCCCTGACCCTGGGTGCCGGTTTCGTGGCGCGCGCCTTTTCCGGCGACAAGTCGCAGCTGGTGCCGCTGATCAAGGCCGGTCTGATGCACAAGGGCTTCGCCCTGATCGACGTGATCTCGCCCTGCGTGACCTTCAACGACCATGCCGGCTCGACCAAGAGCTATGCCCATACCTACAAATACTATCACCCGCTGGTGCACACGGATTTCGTGGCCCATGCCGAGGAGATCACCGGCGAGTATGCCGATGACGGTGCGATGCGGGTGACCATGCATGATGGCGGCGAGCTGCGGCTGCGCAAGACGGACAGCGATTATGATCCGCGCGACCGCGCCCAGGCGATCGAGACGCTGATGCTCGGCGGCAGCGATGGCGAGATCCGCACCGGCCTGCTGTACCTCAACGAGGACATGGCTGACATGCATGCCGCCAACCGGCTGCCCGAGGCACCGCTCAACACGCTGCCCTACGACCAGCTGAACCCGGGCGCGGGTGCACTGGCCGCCCTGCAGAAGCGCTACCGCTGAGTAGTGTCAGCCGGTGGCGGACAGATGGTCGGCCGGCATGATGCGCAGCCGGTCCGATCCGTCGTGCGCGGACAGGCTGGCATGGATGAAGCAGCCGCCCGCCCCGTCGCGCAGCGGCACATAGTGCAGCGTCACGGTCTCGCCCTTCGGGGTCGTCCACGGTGCCGTCGCGGCGAGGACCCGGCCTTCGCAAAGCCCGGCCTCGTGGAGCGCGGCCGCGTGTGCGCAGAGTTCGGCGAGCCTGTCATCATCCGTCAGATCGAGGCAGCCGGTCCCGAGATAGGTCTCGCGCATGGACATGCTCGCGGCCTCGACGGGAAAGCGGCCGTCGGCGGGAAGGGCGCGCGCGACGAAACAGGCAAACGGGCTGAACCGCACCAGCGCCAGCAGGTCGTCGAACGGGCTGCGCGTACGCGGATCCTCGCTCAGGCGTTCCAGCGCCGCCACGACATCGTCGGGCGGTGTGACGCTGCCGGCCTCAAGTCTCGATACATAGGTCTGGCTCACCCCGATGAGTTGAGCCAGGGCGACCTGTTTCAGGTGCAGCCTTTGCCGCACGGTGCGAACGCGTGATGCCCAGTCCATTCCCGCTGTCACTTCCAGTCCCCAAGGTGAATCCGGTCTTAGGGAAGCCTGCCGCGGGACGGCACTCATATTTGATGAACTTTGCTCGCGAATGAAAGTCAGAAGCCGAGGGCGCGTCCGACATAGCCCGGCAGGTCCGACATCAGGAGGCCGAATTCGCCGCGTGCGATGGCCGGCAGCAGGATGGCCAGGACGACACTGATCACCAGGCCGATGAAGGCACGCAGGACATCGGAGATGACGTCCCAGAGCGCATCCATGTGCGAGCGCAGGCCGGCGACATAGGAGATCGCGATCTCGCGGCCGGCCAGCATGCCCAGGAAGACCCAGGTGGTGCTCATCGGGATGTCGTTCAGTTCCTTGAAGAAATACAGGATCACGCCGTAGATGAAGTCGATCAGCGTGGCGGCGCGCACGTCGGTCGTATTGGTCTTGCTCAGGACGATCTTCTGGATCTCGCCGCCGCGCGTCGCGAAGATGATCGCGTGCAGCGCCAGCATCACCAGGGTCGCGAAGACCAGCAGCATCGGCGAGAAGGTGACCTGGGTCTGCATCACGGCGACGCCGTCCTGCAGCAGCGGGGCGCCGTTTTCCATCACCGGCACGAGCTCGGTCGTGCGCGGCAGGAAGACGAAGATGTTCGCGAGGTCCTGCATCAGCCATTGCGACCACAGGAAGGCGGTCGACAGCCATTGCAGCACGAACCAGTAGGGCTTGTGCGGCTCGCTGTGGGTGCGATGCACCCAGCGCTCGAAGATGCGCGAGACGATCAGGTAGACGACGAAGGCCGCGCCGATGGCGACGATGTAGCCCAGCGCCGACTTGGTCAGCATTTTCGGCAGCACGCCTTCGGTCTCGGCGCCGCCGGTGAGGGCGAAGATCGTCAGGACGAGGAAGGTGGTGGAGACCGGCACCCCGTAGCGCGTCAGCACCAGCAGGAAGAGCGGGGGAATGGCATGCCACCATTTCACGCCGCCTTCGGGATAGGGCAGCTCGTTCAGCCGGTCGAAGGCGATGTCCTGATTGCCGCCGAAATAGCCCCACAGCATCACCGCCGTCAGAATCGAGCAGGCATAGAGCCAGAGGATCCACCAGGGGCGCTTGGCATTGGAGGACAGAAAGGTGCCCAGTGTCTGGATCGCGTCGTTGGCGACGATCGAATAGGAGGCGATCAGAAAGCCGACAATCGAGAAGATCCAGGCTGCAAGCGTGAGATCAGCCATGACGGACTACCTTTCTTCCGGGAAGTGCGGGGGCAGGTAGCAATTTCCCTGTCGGCGGATCAATCGGCAAACGGCAACCGGGTGACAATTTCACAAAACTGTCGCGATGCATGTCCGGCATTGCGTCCGAAAGGTAGCGTTAGGCATCTATCTTCACATCGAACCGGTTTAGGGTTATAAAATATAACCGCTGCCCCTCGTGGCCGGCGCCCCGTCCGGAACGGAGATGCGCACATGAATTCGATGACCCGCACGATCGAGACCCAGGCCATCCACTGGCCGTCGGTGATCCGGCATTACCGCTTGTCCAAGGGGCTGAAACAGGCCGCGCTGGCGCACGATCTCGATGTCACCCAGACCATGGTGTCGCGCTGGGAAAGCGGCATGGCGCTCCCCAGTCCGCGAATCCAGGAACGCATTTTCGACCTCTACTGGTCGTCGCACACCTCGGTCTCGCGCGCGGCCTGGATGGACCGGATCGGACGGCACCCCTCCCTCGTCGCCGTGATCGACGGCCGCGGGCGGATCGAGCGCGCCAGCCGCGGTCTTGTCAGGACGCTGGGCTGCGAACGTCACGCTGTCGAGGGCCGCTATCTGGCCGAGGCGTTCCAGGGCGATCTCGTCGACCTGTTCGACACGTTCGACACCAGCGGCTTCTTCGAGGGCCGTGTCGCCTCCGCGGAAAGCATGGACCGGATCGAGTTCCTGCCGCCGGGCAAGGGGGCGCCCGTGACACGCCTGGTGCATGGCCTGCACCGGCCGACCTTCCTGCCCGGTCCGCGTATCGTCTGGCTGCTGTCGGCGGCCGAAGTGACCCAGGCCGTCTTCGATGACGTCCGGCTGCGGCTGGGCGGCCCGCGCGTGATCCGCAAGGGTATCTGACATGCCGAGGCGGGCGCAGAGGGCTGTTGCCAGCGAGCCGCCGGACCTCTGGCGGGCGCGGCTGCGCCGGTTCCGCTTCACCCACAATATCAAGCAGGCGGCCCTGGCGGCCGATCTCGGCGTGACCCAGGCGATGGTGTCGCGCTGGGAATCCGGTGTGGTGACCCCGAGTGCCGAGATGCGCGCCCGTATCATGGACCTGTTCGAGACCGGCGAGGTTTCGACGCCGCTGATCGACTGGCGCAGCCACACCGCCGCCCAGCCCGGCATTGCAGCGGTGATCGACCGCACCGGCACGATCGAGACGGCCAGCGCCGGGCTGCTGCGTCTGCTGGCGCGCGAGCGCGCCGAGGTTGAAGGCACCAGGCTGGATGATCTGCTCTCCGGCGACCTGCCGGCCCTCTTCCAAACGCTTGGCGCGTCGGGATTCTTTGACGGCAGGCTCGAAAGCGTCGAAAGTGTGGACCGATATACCTTCGTCGATCGCGAGGGACAGGTGAGCAGCCTGTGCATCGAAGGATTGCACTGGCCGCACACGGGCGAGGATGGGGCGATCCGCTGGATGCTGTCCGGTGCCCCGATCGACGAGGCCGAATACGAAACACTGTGCCGCGAGCGGGCTGGAAAGGTCGCGCTCCACCCGGCACGCTGAGCCCTGAAGGGGGGGCAGAATTGGTACAGGATATCAAACTGTCTGTGTCTTCCAGCAAGGTGAACTGGCCGTCGGTGATCCGGAATTTCCGGATGTCCAAACGGCTCAAGCAGGCCGCGCTGGCGGCAGATCTGGGCGTGACCCAGGCGATGATCTCGCGCTGGGAGAACGGCGACAGCGACCCGCCCGAACGGGTCAAGCGCCGCATGGCGGAACTCGTCCAGGACGCCTTCGTGGTTGCGCCGGCGCCGACCTGGGTCGATCTCATCACGCTGAACCCGTCGGTCGAGTTCGTGACGGATTCGATGGGCATGGTGAAGGCGATCTCGCGCGGTGCGCTGGATTTGTTCGGCATGGCACGCCACGAGATCGAGGGACGCAATATCCGCGACTTCGTCGGCGGCGACTTCATGTCTGCGCTGGACAGGATCCGCGAGGAGGGCATGTTCCAGAGCAATCTGGCTTACGCCCAGAGCCTCGGTTCGATGGAGATCAACGTCTCCGCCGGCATGCAGTCGCGCCTGTGCGACTTCCTGCACTGGCCGCGCATCTCCGAAGCACGCACCGTCTACTGCATCCACTCCGGCGCCGTGCTGGACGAAGCCCGCTATACCGCGCGCCTGGAAGAGCGCGGCGAGAAGATCGTCTTCCGCCGGACCTTCTGATCGCGGATATCGGATACCGCACACGAAAAAGGGGCGGCTCCAGCGGAGCCGCCCCTTTCCTGTCAGGCCTGCGCCAGCACTATTCGCCGCGCTGTTCGTCGCGCAGGGCGCGGAACTCGTTGCCTTCATACCAGTTCGGCCAGTCGTCCGAATTGGCGAGGCGCGAACCGACCTCGTAGAACAGTTCGACATTCTCGATCATGCCGTCCATCGGCCAGTCGGCCGAGTACTCGTCGGCCGGGCCGTGATAGCGATTGGCGCGATAGTCCTCGCCCGCGGCCTGGCCGGCTTCCGTGCCGCCCTCGCGCAGGTCTTCACCGCCATCGGCATACAGCATCGGCACGCCGTGCTTGGCGAGCGAGATATGATCGGAGCGGTAGAAATAGCCGGCTTCCGGATTGGGGTCCGGCACGATGTAGCGGTCCTGTTCAGACGCCACCGTCTCCAGCACGTCCTCCAGCTCCGAGGCGCCATGGCCGACGACGATGATATCGCGCGAGCGGCCGGTGGGCAGCATGGCGTCGATATTGATCCCGCCGACGGTCTGGCTGAAGGGGACGATCGGGTTCTCGCCGTAATACGCCGAGCCCAGCAGGCCGGATTCCTCGGCCGTCACGGCCAGGATCATCACCGAACGTTCCGGCGGATTGGCCATGAAGGCTTCGCCGATCTCGAGGATGGCGGCGGTGCCGGTCGCATTGTCGACGGCGCCGTTATAGATGCCGTCCTCGCCCTCGGCCACGTCGCGGATACCGATATGGTCCCAGTGCGCGGTGTAGATGACGTACTCGTCCGGCCGCGTCGTGCCCGGGACAATGCCGACGACATTGCGCGAGTCGAGCGTGCGGGTGGAATTGTGCAGCGTCGCGGAGGCGGTCAGGCCTTCCATCGGCACGGCCTCGAAGTCCGCCTGCGATGCGGCGGCGGTCACGGCGTCGAAATCGAGACCGGACAGTTCGAACAGCTGGCGGGCCACATCCTCGGTGACCCAGCTCTCGACGGCAGCAAACGTGCCTTCGCCCGGTTCGCGGGCGAGATCCAGCTGGGCGCCGGTCCAGGAGCCCGAGACCACGTTCCAGCCATAGGAGGCCGGGGCGGTCTGGTGGATCAGGATGACGCCGGCCGCACCCTGGCGGGCCGCTTCCTCATACTTGTAGGTCCAGCGGCCGTAATAGGTCATCGCATTGCCGTTGAAGAGGCCGGAATCGGGATCGGCATAGCCGGGATCGTTGACCAGCATGACGACCGTCTTGCCCTCGACATCGACGCCCTCATAGTCGTTCCAGCCGTATTCCGGCGCGACGACGCCATAGCCGACAAAGACCAGGTCCGAACCGTCGAGCGAGACCTCGTCGGCGGCGCGCTTGGTCCAGAAGACCACGTCTTCATTCGTTGTCAGGCCGAGCGGCTCGCCATTGTGGGCGATGTCGAAGCTGGACGTGCTCTCGTCCAGCGTGACTTCCAGCAGCGGCACCGGCTG
>PANX01000068.1 GCA_002707795.1 Maricaulis sp. | reverse complement strand
CCACGCCGGAGCCTGATGCTGTCACCCACCAGGCGCGGACGAGCTCCGCACGCTCCCGGGCACAAGGGACTGAGCTCATGCCTCCCATCCCGGAAACCGCTGACCAGCATACGCGCAGTTGAGCGGGCGGGGACAAGTTTCCGGCCCAGGCCCCACACTCCGTCATCCTGACGAAAGTCAGGACCCAGATCGTAAAGGGAGATTTTCGCCAGGCGGGCTCGGTCTGAGCGGTGGCGATGTGCGGGATAAGTGCGCGATCGCGGCCACCCAGCTCTATGAACTGGGCCCTGACTTTCGTCAGGGTGACGGTGTTTGGTGCGGCGCTCTCACTCTGTCTTCCACCCTCCAAATTTTTTCCGGACGAAGGCCCGCGGAAGCGGGCCGCAGATCCGGGACCAACCGCGGGTCACTCCAAGCGATGAGCTTCCCCTAGATCCCGGCACTCCGCCCGGCCTTCGCCGGGCGGAAGCCTGCGCCCGCGAAGGCGGGTGGCCGGGAAAAACAGGGTGGTATTCGGGGTGTGGAGCGGCTTCGCCCACCCTCTCTCCCCGGATGAGGAGAAGGAAAAAGCAAAACGGCCGGCGGATCGCTCCGCCGGCCGTTTGTTCCGTGTGGAACAGGCGGAAGCCTATTCGGTGTCGCCCATGCCTTCGGGGACCGGGAAGCCACGGTCGCGCATGAGGGCGGCCGGGTCGGCGTCGCGGCCGCGGAACTGGCGGTAGGCGTCGGCCGGGTCGATGGCGTTGCGCGGGGCAAAGAGGAATTCGACCAGGCGGCCGGCCACTTCCGGATCGTAATAGCCGCCCGGAGCGTCCTCGAAGGCTTCCGCGGCATCCGAGGTCAGCACATCGGCCCACATATAGCCATAATAGCCGGCCGAATAGCCTTCACCGGAAAAGACGTGACCGAAGTGGGGCGAGCGGTGACGCATGACGATCTCGTCGGGCATGCCCAGCTCGGCCAGGGTCTCGCGCTCGAACGTGTCCGGATCGCCGATCTCTTCCGGCGGCGTGGTGTGATAGACCATGTCCATCAGTGCCGAGGCCAGATACTCGCCGGTCGAGAAGCCCTGGTTGAAATTGGCCGCCGCGCGGATGCGCTCGATCAGCTCCTGCGGGATCGGTTCGCCGGTCTCCACATGCACCAGATAATTCTCGATCACCGGATCGGTCATCAGCCAGCGCTCGAGCAGCTGCGACTGGAATTCGGTGTAGTCGCGCACACCGCCATTGAGCGTCGGGTAGGCGACGTTCGAGGACAGGTAGTGCAGGGCGTGGCCGAATTCGTGGAAGAAGGTCGTCGCATCGTCCCAGGACACCAGGACGGGCTGGCCCGGCGCCGGTTCGATGAAGTTGGAATTATTGGTGGCGAGCACGTTTTCCTCGCCATCGAACGTGGTGTGCGAGCGGAAGGAGTTCGCCCAGGCACCCGAACGCTTGCCCTGGCGGGCATAGGGGTCGAGATACCACAGACCGATATTCTCGCCGCTCTCGCGGTCGGTCACTTCCCAGACGCGCACGGTGGGATGCCACACCGAGACCTCGCCTTCCGGCAGTTCGCGGAATTCGAAGCCGAACAGTTCGCCGGCGACGTAGAACATGCCTTCGCGCAGATTATCCAGCTGCAGGTATTGCTTCACCTCGTCGCTGTCGAGCTCGTAGCGGGCCTGGCGGACTTTTTCGGCGTAGTAGCGGTAATCCCAGGGCTGGATGGTGATGTCGTCGCCACGCTCGTCTGCCAGGGCCTGCATGTCGGCGACTTCTTCCTCGATGCGGCCGACGGCGGCTTCCCAGACCGGAACCATCAGGTTCATGGCGTTTTCCGGATTGCCCGCCATGCGATCTTCCAGACGCCACTGGGCGTAATTTTCATAGCCCAGCAGCTCGACGCGCTCGTCGCGCAGTTCGAGGATTTCCATGATGATGGCGTTGTTGTCGTACTCGCCGCCATTATCGCCGCGATTGTAATAGTTCCGCCAGACCTGTTCGCGCAGATCGCGCTCGTCGGAGAAGGTCAGGAAGGGATCCATCGAGGAGCGCGTATTGGTGATCGCATACTCGCCCTCGCGGCCGCGGGTGGTGGCAGCGGCAGCCGCTGCATCGATGAAGCCCTGCGGCAGACCGGACAGCCGGTCGGCGCTCAGATAGGTGACGTAGTTTTCCTCGTCGTGCAGCACATTGTTGGAGAAGGCCGTGTGCAGTTCGGCCAGGCGCTGGTTGATCGCGGCATAGCGCTCGGCGGCCTCGCCTTCCAGCGTGGCGCCATTGCGGGCGAAACCGTCATAGGTCAGCTGCACGACACGCTGCTGGTCCGGACGCAGGGTCGCCATTTCCTCGCCCTCATAGACGGCGCGGACGCGGGCGAACAGGTCCTGGTTCTGCGTGATCTGCGAGGAGAAGGCCGACAGGCGCGGTGCCATCTCGGCCTGGATCGCGCGGAATTCCGGCGAGGACATGTTGGACGACCAGATACCCCAGTAGGAGAAGATGCGGTTCAGCGCTTCGCCGGACCGTTCCATCGCCACGATCGTGTTCTCGAAGGTGGCCGGTTCCGGATTGGCTGTGATGGCATCGATCTCGGCGAGGTTCTGCGCCATGCCCGCCTCGAGCGCCGGGACCAGATCGTCCAGACTGGCCGACTGGAAGTCCGGCACACCACCGTAGGGGCCGGTCCATTCCGCCAGGAGCGGATTGTCGGACGCAGCCGTTTCGGTTTCAGCGGCCGCGTTGGCGGCGGTATCCGCCGGAGCCTGCTCGCTCGTCGCGGCCCCGGTTTCGCTGTCGGTACCCTGCGGCGCGCAGGCGGCAACGAAAATTGCCGCCGCGCTGGCCGTGAGCATGAGAATCTTGCGCATGTCTGGTCTCCCCAAGAAGAAATTCAGCGGCCAGCCTAACGGGTGCGTGCCTTTCGCGAAAATGAAGATTTCACCATCTTGCAACGCTGCCGCAGCGCCCCCCGGCAGGCGAAACACCCCGGTCCGGTGACAGCGCCGAGGTGCAACTTAACCGGACGTAAAGCGTTTCGCCGCTGTCTCGCCCTATTCGGTCACCACATTCGGCGGGACCGCAGATCTGAACGGAGATGCCCATGCGTGCCCTGTTGACGATTGCTGCCAGCCTCGCCCTCGGCGTGGCCGGCACGGCCCTGGCCCAGGATCCCGAGTACGGACAGCCGAGCCAGTATTCCGAACCCGTCGACACCTATTCCCAGGACGAGCTTGTCGATGCCGTATCCGATTTCTTCGGTGTCACCGCCGAAGCTGCGGCCAGCGTGCTCGAGCGTGTCTTCTCCGACCTGGGCCGCCCGGTCGGCTATGTCGCCGGCGAGGAAGTCGCCGGTGCTGTCGGTGTGGGGCTGCGGTATGGCGAGGGCTATCTGACGATGAAGAACGGCGTGCGAGAGAAAGTCTACTGGCGCGGCCCGTCGATCGGTTTTGACACAGGCGGCAATGCCAGCCGTGTCTTCGTTCTGGTCTATAATCTGGACGACCCCGACCGCCTCTTCCAGCGCTATCCCGGCGTGGAGGGTTCGGCCTATCTGATCGCCGGCATGGGCGTGAACTATCAGCGCGCCGATGATGTCACCCTTGCCCCGATCCGTTCGGGCGTCGGCCTGCGCGCCGGTGCGAATGTGGGCTATCTGGCCTATTCGCGCCGCCGGGCCTGGCTGCCCTTCTAGGGAGTGCCGCACATGCAGATCCGCAGCTGCGACCNCGGCGATCACGCCGGGGTCGACGCCGTTCTGAAAGCGGCTTTCCCGACGTCCGCCGAAGCGCAGCTCGTCGTCACCCTGCGCGCTGCCGATGCCGACACGCTGGAACTCGTCGCCGAGGATCACGGACGGGTCGTGGGCGCGGTGATGTTCTCGCCGGTGACGGCGATCGCGGCAAACGGCTCGCAGGCCTATGGCGTCGGCCTGGCCCCCGTCGCCGTGACGCCGGAACACCAGAAGCGCGGCATCGGCGAGGCACTGATCAATGCCGGGCTGGACTATCTGCGCACACTGGGCGTGCCCTGGTGCGTCGTGCTGGGCGATCCGGGTTATTACAGCCGCTTCGGTTTCGCGCCAGCGGCGCAAATGGACTGGTACTGGAGCGGGGATCCCGAAGGCGAGCACGCCGACGCTTTCCAGCGCCTCGCCCTGGGCGACCGCCCGGCCGATCCCGCCGCCGGGCCCTGCCGGGTCCACTATCATCCGGCCTTCGATACGGTGTGAGCCTTCCTATTCGGGCGCACGGTGCGCGTAGGACAGGACGCGTGACAATTCCCACACGCCATCATCGTTGAGCAGCCAGAGATGCGCGAACTCGGCCAGGCCGGTCGGCTCGGCATGGCCGGTATCGTCGACGATCAGGAAGCGGTGGGACCCGAACTGGATGACACCGTAGAGCGTGCCGTCTTCGTACAACCGCTCGAGGCGGAAACTGCCGTCCACGCGCTCACGCCGGCTGGTCTGCCGCCCGTTGCAGATATTCTGCTCCATCGTGGCGATGAAGGCATCGCGGCCGTGCGTCACGCCGCCCTGGTCGTGGTAGAATTCGAGGTCCTCGGCGACCAGCGATGCCGACTCTTCCAGATTGCAGGTGTTGAAGCCGACGTCGAACAGGCGCCGGTCGAGCGTGTCGAAAACGGTTTCAAGATCGTCGCCGGCGTGGACGGACTGAGCGGTCAGGGGCGGTGCGGCCAGGGCACACAGTGCCAGGCCGGCAGCGACGTGTTTCATGAATGCATCCTCCCGGTTTCGCGCGGAAGGAGGCCACACCGGCGTCACGCACAACAGCGGGAATACGCCGTCACGTATCCCGCAGTGCGGTCTGGTGATCCGGCGCATGATCGCCGGCGCACAGATGATGGTCGGACAGGGTCTGGATCACGCGGCACTCGTCGACCACGCCATGCGAACAGCGCTCCACCATGCGCTCAAGCTCGCGCCGCACCGCTTCCAGCCCGGCAATGCGGCGCTCGACCTCGGCCAGCTGTTTGCGGGCGATGCCGTCGGCCTCCTCGCAGGGGCGGTCCGGCCGGGCGGACAGGTCCTGCAGCGCACGCAGATCGTCCAGCCCGAAGCCCAGCTCGCGCCCGTGACGGATAAAGCGCAATTGTTCCAGGTGATCGTCGTCATAACGGCGCTGCCCGCCGGGCGAGCGCGGCGGTGCGTCGAGCATGCCGATGGACTCGTAATAACGAATGGTCGGGACTTTCACACCCGAGAGCGTGGCCAGACGGCCGATGGAAAGATCTGTCATTTTTCGTCTTGAACCTCTAGTCGCTATAGCAATTAGGGTTCGAATCGACAGGTGACAAGTCAGGAGACGCCAATGTCGGCGGGATGCTGCCACAATGAGGAATTCGACGGCACGTCGCGCGCTTTCCGCCGCGCGCTTTGGATCGTCATCGCAATCAATGCCGGCATGTTTGCCGTCGAGATGCTGGCCGGCGCCGCTGCCCGCTCGCAGGCACTCAAGGCCGACGCGCTGGACTTTATCGGCGATGCGGCGACCTATGGCCTGTCGCTCTGGGTCATCGGCAGGCCGCTGATCTGGCGGGCGAATGCGGCTCTGGTGAAAGCCGGAAGCCTGTTCGTGATGGGCGGTTTCGTGCTGGCTCTGGCGCTCTACCGCGCCTTTTTCGAGACGGAACCGGACGCCACCGTGATGGGCTCGATCGCCATTCTTGCCCTCGCGGCGAACCTGGCGAGTGTCGTGATCCTGATGCGCTGGCGCGAGGGCGACGCCAATGTCCGTTCGGTCTGGCTGTGCTCGCGCAATGACGCCATCGGCAATGTCGCCGTGTTCGGGTCGGCCGGCCTGGTTGCCTTCACGGGCACGCACTGGCCCGACGTGATCGTCGCGGCGGGCATGGCCGGGCTGTTTGTCTGGTCGGCGATGCAGATCCTGTCGAAGGCGCTGGCCGAACGCCGCCATGCGACGGCTCACGCGGCCCCCGGCGAATAGCCACCTGTCCGGTATCAGTGATCGCTGGTCGAGAAGACCGAACCCATCAGATCATCGCGGTCATGGTGCCGATGATCGCGGCGTCCATGACGGTCTCGGCCGCGCCCGTGCTCGGGGCGGCAGTCATTGCAGTCCTCGGCGACGCGTTCGCGCACGAGTGACAGGCGCTCTGACAGGTCGTGGAACCGGTCCTGCCCGTCATGCCACATCGCGGCGGAGTCCTGGCAGGCGGCCTCGGCAAACCGGTTCTCTTCCAGGCAGCGATTATAGGTGCGGCAGGACGCGGTGGCAAAACGGTAGGACGCGTCCAGATCGGTCTCGAAGGCGGCGATGATTTCCTGGGTCTCGGTATCGGCCATGTCGGACCGGTGCCCCGGCTCGGCGCGGATCGCCTCGCGATAGCCGTGCACTTCCTNCAGCATCGCCAGGCGCTGTTCGGCCAGCGTATCGACTTCGCACATGGCGATGGCAGGGCTGACCGTGTCTATCGGCCGGTAGTGATCGGGCGGCGGCGGGATANAGGGCGCCGACGGGCCGTGATGTCCGGAATAACCGTGACCGCAGGCCGAAAGGGCCGTGGCCGCGAGGAGCAGGACTGCCGCCTTTTTCATTGCACTTTTCCTCTCGTCATTTCGCATGGCCGGCCTCAGTGCCGGGTGCCGCTACCGCCCTGGGCGGTGCGGGTGCCGTCGAGTGCGGCCTGGTAACAGCCGGGCTGGTCGAGCTGCTGGCCGTTGGCCCGGCGCATCTCGTCGACCCGCCGCTGCCAGGCCAGATAGAAACGGTCGCCATTGCGCTCGGCCTCGCGCAGGAGCTGGTCGGAGATCCGCGACCAGCGCTCGGCCGGGGCTTCGGAACGGCCGGCAAAGCGCCGCAGGGCGATCGCCCGGTCATGGCCCAGATCGGCCGCGCGGCGCAGATAGCTGTCGGCGCGCTCGGGGCTTTCCACGATGCCGCACAGCCGGTAGCTGCCCTGCACCGTGCCGGTGCCGTAGATCAGGGCGAGGTTGAAATTGGCGCCGCCATGACCGCGCTCGGCGGCTTCTTCCAGCCATTCCAGCGCGGTATCGATATTCTGTTCCAGCCCCAGCCCNGTCGCGAACATGATGCCCACCAGGTTCTGGGCATGGGTGTCGCGTGCGGTCAGGGCGGCATGGCAGGCCAGGGTCACGGTCTGGGCCGGCGTCAGGGCGCCGGTCTGGTCGAAACCCATATCGCCCTGGAAATCGCGCACAGAACGGCGGGNCATCGGACCGTAGGNGCCGTCGATCACGCCATTGTAATAGCCCAGCGCCGACAGGGCCCGCTGGCGCAGGTCGAGCCCGACGATATCGCCGGAATCCTCGGTCTGGCTGAAGCCATAGGCGATGCGTTCCAGACTGCGCTGGCTGGTCGGGCAGGAGCGTTCAAGGATTGCGGCCTGGAGACGGCGGTGCGCGACCAGGGACGCCTGGGCGCCGCCGACGGATGATCCCACCAGCAGGGCCTCGTCCCAGGCCTCGCGCGCCCGTTCGATCTGGCCGACGGCCTGATAGGCATCGCCGACACGCAGCCAGCAGCGGGCGATATCGGCATCCTCGATCTGCGGAGCGCGTACGCCGCAGATCTGCCGGCCCGGCCGGAAGCCGAAGCCGGGCCCGCCATAGCGATAGCGCGGCGCGCCCGCAGCGGTGGCCGGGCCGGCGACGGTCGATGACAGCGGCAGGCCTGTAGGGCCGGTGTCGCCATAGGGATAGGCCGGGCTTTCTGTGTATGGGGTCCCCGTCGAATAGGACGTGCTGCCCGCATCGGGATAGTCGGTATAGCCCGAGCTGTAGGGACTGCCCGGCGTCCGGTCCGTCGGACCGGCCGTCACACGGGTCGGGCCGCTGTAATGGCGGTCTCGATCGCGACCGAAGGGCCACCAGCTGCGGCCCTCCTCGGAACAATACTGGCTCGCGCAATAACCGGCCCGATAGGCCCGCGAATGGGTAAAGCCGAGAATGGCCACGAGCCCGATGACGACAAGGAGTGTCGCCGCAGACTGGGCCAGCAGGGCCGTCACTCTTTCAAGCATTCGGTCCGCCTCTCCGAGGCCCCCACTGCCTCTGCCGCTAGCAAGATGTCGTTAACCATACTAGCGGCTGTGGCGTCCCGCGACCATACGCCTGAGGCGCGATTTTTGATTTTTCCGGTCTCCAGACACAAGAAAACGCCGCTTTCCCCGCATGAGGGAAAGCGGCGCCAACACATTCTCTTCAGACGCGAATTCTGGCCGGTCAGCCGCGCAGTGTACCGCCGGACGCCTTCTCGACCTTCGACACGATCACGGCCGCAACGGCATCGATTTCCTCGTCGGTCAGCGTCTTCTCGCGCGGCTGCAGGGTCACCTCCAGGGCCAGCGAGACCTGGCCGTCCGGCACACCCTTGCCGTCATAGACGTCGAACACGGTGACATCGGAAATCAGCGCCTTGTCCGCGCCCTTTGCCGCCCGGATCAGCGTGTCCGCCGGCACGTCCTTGCCGACGAGGAAGGCGAAGTCGCGATGCACCGGAAGGAGCTCGGCGCGATCCAGCTGGCCACGCGCCTTCAGGCCGGAAGCCTTCTTGGGCTGCGGTATGTTGTCGAGCACGATCTCGAAGGCGAGCACGCGCCCGTCGATATCCAGCGCCTTGAGGATGCCGGGGTGAATCTCGCCGAACTCGGCCAGCACATTCTTCGGCCCGAGGCGCAGCACGCCGGACCGGCCCGGATGCCACCATTCGCGCGCCTCGGCCGCGACCTGGAGGCTGTCGGCCGGGGCCCCGGCGGCAGCCAGCGCGGCCAGCGCATCGGCCTTGGCATCGAACACGTCGGGCAGGCGGGTCCCGGCCCAGTGTCGGCCCGTCTCGACACGCCGCACACCGGTCGCCACGAGACGCTGCCCGTCCGGCTTGTCGGTGAGATAGACCGGGCCCACCTCGAACAGGCGCGGATCGGCCTGGCCGCGATCGGCATTGGCCTGCAGCGCGGTGAGCAGGTGGATCAGCGCCGTCGGCCGCATCACGTCGAGTTCCGAGGAGATCGGGTTTTCCAGCGCCAGGCCTTCGCCATGGCCGCCGAACAGGGCCGCCTGCTTCGTCTCGCAGAAGGACCAGGTGACGGTTTCCGAATAGCCGCGGCCGGCCAGCGCCCGCCGGGCATAGCGGGCACGCAATTGCATCACCGTCGCCGGCGCTTCACGGCGCACGGGCGGGCGCGGCAGGGAAAGCGCGTCCAGCTTGTCGAAACCGTGGATTCGCGCGACTTCCTCGACGAGATCGGCCTTCTGGGTGCAGTCCATGCGCCAGGAGGGCACGCCCACCGCCAGCACATCGCTCTCGCCCTTCGGCGCAAAGCCGAGCGCTTCCAGGATGCGCACGATCTCTTCGCGCGGCAGGTCGAGCCCGGTCAGACGCTTCACCTCGGCCAGCGGAAATTCGATATCGGCAGGCGGCGCGGGGGNCTCGCCAACGACAANCGTCTCTGATGCCTCACCGCCGCAGAATTTCAGGATCAGCTCGCTGGCCTGCTCGATGCCGGCCTTTGCCGAAGCCGGATCGACGCCGCGCTCGAAACGGTATTTCGCGTCCGAGTCGATACCCGTCGCCTTGCCGGTCGCGCGGGTGATCTGCGGATCGAACCAGGCGCTTTCGATAAAGACATCGGTCGTCTCTGACGTCACGCCGGACCAGGTACCGCCCATGATCCCGCCAAAGCCCAGGCAATGCGTGTCGTCGGCGATGACGCACTGATCCTCGCCCGGCACGTATTCCTTGTTGTCCAGCGCCTCGAACCGGTCGGCCTCGCCCTTGCCGCGGCGGGCCCGGATCGGGCCGTCCAGCTTGGCCAGGTCATAAACGTGCAGCGGCCGGCAGCGATCGTAGGAGATCATGTTGGTGATATCGGCCAGGAAGTTGATCGGACGCAGACCGATCGCCTTCAGCGCCTTTTTCAGCCAGTCCGGGCTCTCGCCATTCTTCACGCCACGGATCACGCGGCCGGCGAAGACAGGACAGGCTTCCGGCCAGTCGAGCTCGACCGTCACCGGGCAGGTAAAGCTGCCGGGGATGTTCTCGATGTCATGGGGTTTCAGCGTGCCGATACCGGTGGCGGCGAGGTCGCGGGCAATGCCGCGCACACCCAGCCAGTCCGGCCGGTTCGGCGTCACTTCAAAATCGATGACCGGGTCGGCCATGCCCAGCGCCACCACGGCCGGGGTGCCGACCTCGAAAGGCTCGGGCAGGTCGATGATGCCGTCATGATCCTCGCCCAGCTCCAGCTCGCGGGCCGAACACATCATGCCATGGCTTTCCACGCCGCGGATCTTGCGCGGCTTCTTGTCCAGCGCGAAGTCGAGGCCCGGAATATAGGCTCCCAGCGGGGCATAGACGGCATACATGCCGGTGCGGGCGTTCGGCGCACCGCAGACGATCTGCTTCTCGCCGTCCTTCGTCGCCACGCGGCAGACCCGCAGCTTGTCGGCATCGGGATGCTGCACCGCCTCGATGACATGACAGACCGAGAAATCCGCGAACTTTTCCAGCGGATTGTCGATTTCCTCGATCTCCAGCCCGGCCATGGTCATGGCCTCGGCGATCTCCTCCAGGGAGGCGTCGGTCTCGAGATGGTATTTCAGCCAGGAAAGCGGGAATTTCATTGGTCGGGCTCCTCCGTGTCGGGCACGGATCCGAGAGTTTGGAAAACATCGTCCCGCTGCGCCTCGCAACGGCGCACGGGCACAGGACGGGCATTGGACGTCTGGGTGGTCCAGCAGCGGTCAAAGACCGAGCAATAGCAGGCCTCGACCTGCCAGAGGCCCCACTCCGCCAGCAGCGCGGTGACGGCAGGGCCTTCGAGCGAAGAGCGCGGCCACTGGATCATGATCGGCTCGACCTCGCCGCCGGGTGCGAGCGTGCGGCCTGCCAGGGTGGCCCAGGAGCGGTCCTGGTCGGCCGGCAGCACCTCCATCAGCGCCGAAAAGTCCTGCACCTCCACACCGTCGCGGCGCAGGGTGACACTCTCGATCATCGCCGGACCGACGCCGTTATTGTAGACGCGCAGGCCGATCGAGCGGGTTTCCGGCCGCGTGACCAGGAAGCCGTCGATCTGCAGCACCGGTACTACGGCCCCGTGCTGCTGGGCCCGCATCACCCGCCCCTGGTCCCAGGCGACAAACAGCGCCGCGATGCCCACGAGCATCGCGCCGACCGCCGTCAGCGTCTGATGGTTATGGGAGAGCCAGCGCCACATGGGTCAGCCTAGCTCAGGCCCGTCGCGAGATTGGCCTGCAGCAACGGGCTGAAGCCATAATGGTTCAGCCAGCGCTTGTCGGAATTGAAGAAGTCGCGCAGGTCAGGCGCGCCATATTTCAGCATGGCGAGACGGTCGACGCCCATGCCCCAGGCAAAGCCCTGGAACTCGTCCGGGTCGAGGCCGCAATTGCGGATCACATTCGGGTGGACCATGCCACAGCCGAGGATTTCCATCCACTTGTCGCCCGAGCCCACTTTCACCGCATCGCCGACGCGCTCATAGCGCACATCCATTTCGGCGCTCGGCTCGGTGAACGGGAAGTGGTGCGGACGGAAGCGGGCTTCCACCTGGTCGGTCTCGAAAAAAGCGGCGATGAAATCCAGCAGCGTGCCCTTGAGGTGACCCATATTCGCCTCGCGATCGATCACCAGGCCTTCAACCTGGTGGAACATCGGCGTGTGGGTCTGGTCCCAGTCGCAGCGATAGACGCGGCCCGGCACGATGATGCGGATCGGCGTCTTGCCCTTCAGCATGGTGCGA
>PANX01000067.1 GCA_002707795.1 Maricaulis sp. | reverse complement strand
ACCCCGGGTCTTCGCCGACCGGGAAGACGGGCTGTGGTCGGTGTTCGGCCTTGCGGTCGATGACCGTACCCGTGTCGTCTGGGCCGGATCGGCGGCTATCGAACAAACCCCGCTGGAAGACGGCGAGACCGGCGGCACCGCGCTGTTTGCCTTCGACCTGGTCACCGGCGACCTCTATCGCCGCTACCAGATCGACGATGCCGTGCAGATCGCCGACTTCACCGTGCGCGACGGCACCGTCTATGCCTCCGACAGCCAGGCGCCGCGGGTCTATGTGCTCGACAGCGTCTCCGGCGAACTGGAAGTCCTGGCGGAGGACCCGCGCTTTGTCAGCCTGCAGGGGGTCGCGCTCGCCCGGGGGGCGCTCTATGTCGCCGACTATGCGATGGGTCTGTGGCGGATCGATCTGGGCGACCGGTCGGTTTCGCTGGTGCGGGGCGGGACGGAAAGCCTGATCGGTATCGACGGGCTGCGCCAGACCCGCGACGGCCGCATCCTCGCCGTGCGCAATGGCACCCGGCCGCACCAGGTCATGGCGATCGATCTGGACGCAGACGGTCATGCCGTGGCCAGTACCGAGGTCCTGCTGCGCGGTCACCCCGCCATGACTGGCGAGCTTGCCGAGCCCACGCTGATCGATCCGGCCGACGGCCGGGCCTGGCTGGTCGCGAACGCAGCCTGGCCGCGCTTCCCGGCGGAAGGCGAAGGTCCGGGCGGCGAGCAGCCGGCGACCGTGATCCTGGAAATCGATCTGCCCTGATACCGGTCCGTCATACCGGCGGCAGTCAGCTTTCATTCATCGGTTTCTCATAATCTTGATTCGTTGCGGGGGCTGGAGCCGGAAGGCTCGATCGCTGCAAGGAGGCAGATCATGAGGGAAGTCGATCGCGATTTCGCGGAACAGATCCGCGGCCTCAGGCTGACGACGGCCGAGGTGACCTACTACATGCCGGACCACCCGGCGCTGCTGCAGACCTTCGTGTGGCAGACCCAGGATCTCGCGCCGAAATATCCGCGCCTGACCCGGTTTCTCGATTTCTGGAAGAGCGAGATCGATGCCGTCATCCACACCGTGCGGATTGCCCATCAGGGCCTGATCCGGCCGGCCGAGTGGCGGTTTGCCGATTGTCAGATGCGGCTGAACTGAGCGGTACGCCCCGCTCAGTCCTTGCGCGACAGGCCCGCGCCGCAGGCCGAACGGATCACGGTATCGGCCCGCAGGGCGCGCTGGCGCAGATTGAGGATCTGGTCGAAGGAAAAGCCGAGCGCGTCGGCCAAAGCCTGCGGCTCGCCGACCCGTTGCATGTCCGGCATTGCCGCCACGATCACGCGCATCTGGCGCTCATTGAAGCGCGAGCTTGCCTCGCGGGCCACGCAGGCACACGCGCCGGGCGATCCGCCGGCCGCCTCGCAGGCCTCGACCAGCGCACCGCGCACGGTCTCGGGATCCGGGTCGGATTGCGCCGTCATCAACAGCGCTGCAACCAGTCCTGCCCCCTGAATGATTCCGGTCATTCCGGTTTTTCCCCCTTTGCGACCGGCCCGCCATCGCGTGAAAAGCCGATCAATTCTTGCCCGAACTGCAATACGGCCCCTTTCAACCGCGGCCAGACCCGTCATAATCCAGAATGCGAGGGTAACACGAGTCCCAAGGAGCCCGACATGAGGCGCGTTCTATTTTCACTGGCAGCCGTTTCGATGCTGGCCGCCTGTGCATCGCCCACCCCCTACCAGGCCGCCGACGGCAGCCGCCGGGGCTTCGAAGAACAGCAGATCGAGACCAACCGGTTCCGGCTCTCCTTCGAAGGGAATTCGCTGACCGACCGCGAAACCGTGGAGACCTACCTGCTTTACCGCGCTGCCGAACTGACGGTGGAACAGGGGTTTGACTACTTCACCGTGGTCACCCGCGCGACCGACGAGGACACGCGCGTCACGGCGAGCGGTTTCGGTTCGCCCTATTATTCCGCCTTCCCGGTGCACTATTCCTACTACCATCCCCGCTGGGGCTGGCATGGCTGGCGGGACCCGTTCTGGGATGACACGCGTTATCGCGAGACCACCCGCTATGAGGCGAGCGCCGAGATCTTCCTGGGACGCGGCACCAAGCCCGACGATCCCAGTGCTTTCGACGCACGCGACGTGATCGCCAACCTGTCCGACGACATCGTCCGGCCCGAACCGGGCTGACCGGCGCGGCCGACGTTTCACATCCACGGATCTTCGATCCTGAAGTCCTGCAAATCCCGCCTCACTGGCGGGATTTGTTTTTGCGACTCCGGCAAGCAGATTGCGACTTAATTGCAACGCCCCGGGCGGGGCGCGCTGCAACCACCTGCAAATGCGATTGATTGGCAAGAACGCCCCGTCTAGAGGCGGGGCAACTTGTCTGGATCGGAGATTTCGAACGATGGCCAAAAGACTTTCCCTGCTTCTCGCTGCGACTGCCGTCTGCGCGCTCAATTCCGGCGTCGCGCTCGCCCGGCAGACAGCTGAGGAAGACGTTGTCACAGTGCGTGGCCGTTACCTGTCGCTCGATCAGGTCAATGCCGTGAAAACGCCGACTCCGGTCATCGACCTGCCGCAAAGCCTTACAATTATGACGCGAGCACAGATCGACAATCAGGCCCTCGACGATCTGGGCGATGTCCTGCGCTACACGCCGGGCCTGTCGATCAGCCAGGGCGAGGGGCACCGCGACGCCATCAATATTCGCGGCAACCAGACGACCGCCGATTTCTTCCTCAACGGCATGCGCGACGACGTCCAGTACTTCCGGCCGCTGTACAATATCCAGCAGATCGAGATCCTGCGCGGCGCCAACGCCCTCCTTTTCGGCCGCGGCGGCGGTGGCGGCGTGATCAACCGCGTCACGAAGGATCCACGAACCGGCGAACGCTTCGCCAGTGCAACCGCCAGCCTCAACACGTTCGGTGCCGGCTCCATCAGCGGTGACGCCAATTTCGCAATCGGCGATGATGCCGCCCTGCGCCTGAACGCATTTGCCGAAACGCTCGCAAGCCATCGTGACGTGTTCGACGGTGAACGCTTTGGCATCAATCCGACTCTGGGCTTCGACCTCGGCGCGCAGACCCGCCTCGTTCTCTACTATGAATATCTCGACGACGACCGGGTGGTAGACCGCGGCGTTCCGTCGGTCACGGTCGCGGGCGGTCCGGACCGCCCGCTGCGCGGATATGACGACACTTTCTTCGGTTCGCCCCAGGAAAACCGCACCACGCTGCAGGCCCACATCCTGCGCGCCCGCCTGGATCACACCTTCAACGACGCGCTCAGGGGCAATGTCACCGCCCAGTACGCCGACTACGACAAGCTGTACCAGAACCTCTATCCGGCCGGGCTGGACAGCTCGGTCACACCGGCCCTCGTCACGCTAGACGGCTATCAGGACACCACGGGCCGTGAAAACCTGCTGCTTCAGGGCAATCTTGTCGGCGAATTCGACACGGGCTCCATCGCCCACACCCTCCTGCTCGGCGCGGAATATGCCGACCAGTCCACCGACAATGCCCGCCTGGACAATCTCTTCGCGAGCAATGGCGACGACCAGATCTCGGTCCCGCTCTCCGACCCGCTCATCATCCCCGACTTCGCCTTCGTCACGCCGGAGCGGGACCGGTCGTCCGAGGTCGAGGCCGTCTCTGTGTACATCCAGGACCAGATTGATCTTACCGACACTTTCAAGCTGGTGGCTGGACTGCGCTTCGACCGGTTCGACGTCGCCGTGCTCGATCGACGCGCAGCGCTGAACCCGGGCGATACAGGCCACCGCGGCCGGGTCGACGAGGAAATCTCCACACGCCTCGGCTTCATCCACAAGCCGGCGGAAAACGTGTCGGTCTATGCCAGCTATAGCGAGACCTTCCTGCCCAGTTCAGGCGACCAGTTCCTTACACTGACCACGACGACCGAGGACCTGCAGCCACAGGTCTTCGAGAACACTGAAATCGGCGTGAAGTGGGATATCAATCCCGATCTGTCGCTGAGCGCGGCGGTCTTCCGGCTTGAAAGCGGCCAGTTCACCTCGGTCGACCCGGACGATCCCTCTATCATCACTACGGTACCGGGCAGCAAGACAGAAGGTGCTGAAATTCAGCTCAGCGGCTCCCTCACCGAGCGCTGGACGATCAATGCCGGCTACAGCTATCTCGATGGCGAGGTCGAGGGCGGCAGCCTCGACGGCAACACAACCCGTCAGACGCCGGAGCACATGGTGTCAGTCTGGAACCAGTTTGCGGCGACGGAGTCACTGTCCCTGGCCATCGGCCTGACGCATCAGAGCGCGTCATTCGTGCGCGAGGACAATGCGGTCGAAGTACCGGCCTACACACGCATCGACGCGGCGGCCTACTACGATCTCACTGACCGCACGCGGCTCCAGCTCAATATCGAGAACCTGCTGAACGAGGACTACTTCCCCGATGCCCACAGCAATGACAATATCTCGACCGGCGCGCCGCTGAACGCACGCCTGACCGTGCGTCACGAATTCTAGGCGGATACGGCGGCGCCCCCTCGGGCCGCCGCCGTTCCCGTCAGTCTGCCCTATTTCGGGGGCATGCGGGCGCCGGCGTCGAGGCGGACGCATTCGGCGTTGATGTAGTCATTGGTCACCATGAAGGCGACCAGATCGGCGTATTCGGCCGGCGTGCCGAAGCGCTGCGGGAATTGCAGATGCGAGGCCAGGGAGGTTTTCACTTCCGGCGGCATCTGCTGATAGATCGGCGTTTCGAAGAAGCCCGGCAGGATCGTGTTCACGCGGATGCCTTCGCGGGCCAGGTCGCGCGCCATCGGCAGGGTCATGCCATAGATACCGCCCTTGGAGGCCGAATAGGCCAGCTGGCCGATCTGGCCGTCCTGGGCCGCGACCGAAGCGGTGTTGACGATCACGCCACGGCCGCTGTCGCCGGCCGGGTCGAGCGCCATCATGCCGGCGGCCGATTTGGACGCGCACAGGAAGGAGCCGACCAGGTTGATCGCGATGACGGTCTGGAAGCCCTTGGCGGAGTGGGCGCTGATCTCGCCGGTCGAGGAGGACCGGCGTGCCGTCTTCTCGGCCCAGCCGATTCCGGCGCAGTTCACCAGCACGCGTTCCTGGCCATGGGCCTCGCGTGCCCTGGCGAAACCGGCATCGACGCTCTCCTCCTCGGCCACATTGACCTGGCAGAACACGCCGCCGATTTCCCTGGCGACCGCTTCGCCCTTCTCGGCATTCATGTCGAAGATCGCGACCCTGGCGCCATCGGCGGCCAGACGGCGGGCTGTGCCTTCGCCGAGACCGGAAGCACCGCCGGTGACGATGGCAGCGATGGAATTGTCAATTTTCATGTGTCTTCCCCTTTATCGACTTGCCCTGCGGCATAGCGCGTCGGGACAAAAAAGAAAATCGCCCGCATCGTCGCGGCTGGAAATCCCGGTTGGGTGCGGCCGCTGCCCGGTGTTAGAGCTAGCGCTGCAACCCCACCGACGGACGATCCGATGAGCCAGACCTACGCCCTTCTCCTGCACGGCGGCGCCGGCGTGCTTGCGCCGCGCAGCTACGATCCCGAACGCACCCACATGCGCGAACTGGCCGAGGCCGGCAAGGCGATGCTGGAGGCTGGCGACGCGGCGCTGGACGTGGTGACGGAGATCGTGCGCCGGCTGGAGGCGTCCGGCCTCTATGTCGCGGGCAAGGGCGCCTCGCCCAACCAGGCCGGCCGCTATGAGCTCGACGCCGCCATCATGGACGGCTCGGACCGGCGCGCCGGGTCGGTCGCCGGCCTGACCGGCTTCATCAGCCCGGTCCATGCGGCCCGCGCCGTGATGGAGGAGACGCGGCATGTCATGCTCGCCGGGCGCGGCGCGGAGCGCTTCGCCGGCCTGCAGGGTCTCGAGCGGGTGGAGAGCGTCAACGACTATTACACCCCGGCAGCCGCCCCCGATGATCGCGAGATCGCGACCGGCACGGTCGGCTGCGTGGCGCTGGACACATCCGGACGTCTGGCTGCGGCAACCTCGACCGGCGGCACGCTGAACAAGCTGGAAGGCCGGGTCGGCGACAGCCCCATCCTGGGTGCCGGCTGCTGGGCGGACGGGCATGTGGCCGTCTCCTGCACCGGCCAGGGCGAATTCTTCCTGCGCCAGGCTACCGCCAAGGACATCTCGGCCCGCATGGCCTATGGCGGCCAGACGCTCGCCGAAGCCGCCGCCGGCGCGATCGGCGATGTCGGCAGCCTGGGCGGCGAGGGCGGCGTGATCTGTGTCGACCGCGACGGCAATCTGGCCCAGCCCTTCAACTCGCCGGGCATGAAGCGCGCCGCGGTATACCCGGGCGGGCGGATCACTGTAGAGGTCGACTGAGCGACCAGGGATCGGGCAGCAGGGCAGGAGCGGGCATGCGCGGTTATTTTGCAGTCGGGGCGGAAGGCATTTCCAAGCCGATGAATCTCGGTGCGATCCTGCGCACGGCGCACGCTTTCGGCGCCAGCTTCGCCTTTTCGGTGAATGCCAGTCACCGGGTCCGCGATGTCTACCGGGCCGATACCGCCAAGTCTGTCAGCCATGTGCCCTATTACGAGTGGGCCGATATCGATGCCATCGCCCTGCCGGACAATTGCCAGCTGGTCGGGGTCGAGCTGACCGACGAAGCCGTCGATCTGCCAGCCTTCCGCCACCCTTTGTGCGCCGCCTATGTGTTCGGACGCGAGCGCGGCTCGCTGACCGGGGATATGCAGGCGCGCTGCCAGCACATCGTCAAGATCCCGACGAAATTCTGCGTCAATGTCTCGGTCGCCTGTGCGATCACGCTTTACGACCGTACGCTGAATTTCGGCGGATTTCCCGAACGCCCGCTGATGCCGGGCGGCCCGCAGACCGCGACTGACAATGCGGAAAAGAAGTTCGGCATGCATCGTTGATCGCCGCTGCAGGCGTGCCAGATTAGGGGGGATTTAACCCCCGCCGCCTTACCGGTTTCGACGCGCACAGTCCGATTGGCTACCGAACAGAGGATGACCTCAACCGTGTTCCTGCGACCCTGCCTTGCCGCCCTGACCCTCACCTTCGCCAGTGCCGTCCCGGCCCTCGCCCAGGACGAGCCGGAATTCCGCGGCGAGTATTCCGACTGGCGCGTCTTTACCCGGCCGACCGAGGCCGGGCTGGTCTGCTATGCGCTCAGCCGCCCGACCGACAGCGCCCCGCGCACCTTCGACCACGGCACGGTGTATTTCATCGTCGCCTCCTGGCAGAACGGCGCCGTCAACGAACAGCCCAACCTTCTGACCGGCTATGATCTGCGTCCCACCAGCCCGCCGGAAGTGCGGGTCGGCTCGTCGCGCTTCGACACCTTCACCGATGGCAGCGAAGCCTTCCTGGATGATCTGTCGGACGAGAGCGATCTGGTGCGCCAGATGCGCCGCGGCTCAGCCATGCATGTCACAGCCACCACCGCTGCCGGTGTCGCCACGGCCTACGAATTCTCGCTCTCCGGTGTGACGGCCGCCCTGCAACGCGTCGAAGCGCTCTGCGGGTAGCTCGTTACCCAAAACATTGTCATCCCGGATGGATGCCCGGCCTTGGGCCGGGCGAAACTCCGGGACCCATAATCGCGGTGCCGGACAATCCGCCTCGATATCGTGCCTGCTTCCAGCCGAAAGCCAGCGTATGGGTCCCGGCTCTACGCCCCGCTTGCGCGGGGCATTCGGCCGGAATGACAAAGGAAATTTGCCCTACTCCCCGTCCCCGAACGGTTTCGGGCGCAGCTTGGTCTTGTGGCTGGGCGGGCCTTTCGAGCCGTCGGGCATCAGGCCGCGATAATAGCCCTTCTGCCATTTCAGCTCGGCCGCGTCCCTGTCGCCCTCGCGCAGGCGGGTGGCGAAGTCGGCGCGGCTGAGGCGCCAGGTCTCGAACTGTTCGAACGTCTTCGGGTCGGCATGCAGCGGCCGGATCTCGGTCTCGACCTTGTCGAACAGGTCCCGCCGCACCGGGAAGAGCTGGGCGATGGCCTCGTCTGCCTCGAAACGCACCTCGCCGGGCCGGGTGAAGCGCCAGTTCATGGTGAAGGCATAGGGGCTCCAGTCGGTCTCGATCACGCCGTTGAGCGGCGCGATCCCGTCCCTGGGTGCATTCACCGGCCCCATCACCCAGATATTCCAGCCCGGCGGCGTGCGCAGCAGGAAGCCCGTCTCGAAGGTCAGGATGCCGGATCCGAAATTCGCCATCGGCGCGCCGGGTTTTCCCGTCGCCAGCGGGTCGTCCATGCGCACCGTCACATCCTCGACCCGCTCGCCGCCATTCCAGCTGGCGGTGAAGCCGGCCGGGGTGAACACCTCCCAGCCGTGCTGGTTGGCCAGCGCCAGCGGCAGGCAGCGATAGGCCGAACTTTCCGGCGTGGCGTCCATCCAGTCGCGGCGGCTTCCGGCCGGGCGGATCGTCGGCGCTTGTGCGGTGAGGGGGTGGCAGATCAGTTTCATGCCCCCATCACAGCGCGGCCTGCCCCGCGGGCGCAACCCCGTCATGCGTTCTGCCCCCTCGCGGAGTGCAGTGTTTTCCTGTATGTGACGCCGCCATGAACCTACAGACCAGCCATTCCCTCGACCTGTCTGCCGCCCGCCGCCCTGCCGCGCCGGGCGGACCGCTTTCGCTCGCCGGCCTGACACGCACGCAATTGCGCGATGCGCTGATCGAGCGCGCGGGCGTCGACGAGAAAAAGGCCAGGATGCGCGCCGACCAGCTCTGGCGCTGGATCTACCATTATGGCGTCACCTCGTTCGACGAGATGACGAACGTCTCCAAGGACCTGCGCGCCGTGCTGGCGCGGGAGTTCACGCTGCACCGGCCGGAGATCGTGGAACGCCTCGTCTCGGTCGACGGCACGCGCAAATACCTGATCCGGCTGGCGCCGGGCGTGGAGTGCGAGACCGTCTTCATCCCGGACGTGGCGCGTTCGGGTGCGCTGTGCGTGTCCAGCCAGGTCGGCTGCACGCTGAACTGCACCTTCTGCCATACCGGCACCCAGGCGCTGGTGCGCAATCTCACCGCGGCCGAGATCGCCGCCCAGGTGATGATCGCGCGCGACGATCTGGCCGAATGGCCGACCTCGAACGAGAACCGCAAGATCACCAATATCGTCTTCATGGGCATGGGCGAGCCGCTGTATAATCTCGATCATGTCTCCGATGCGATCGACATCATTTCCGATGGCGACGGCATGGCGATCGGCCGCCGGCGCACGACGGTGTCGACCTCGGGCGTGGTGCCGAAGATCCAGGAGCTGGGCGAGCGGACGGGCACGATGCTCGCCATCTCGCTGCACGCCACCAATGACGATCTGCGCAACGAACTGGTACCGCTGAACAGGAAATACCCGCTGGCCCAGCTGATGGACGCGATCCGCGCCTATCCGGGCCTGGGCAATTCCAAGCGCGTGACCTTCGAATACGTGATGCTGAAGGGCGTCAATGACAGCCTGGCCGAAGCGCGGGCGCTGGTGAAACTGCTCAAGGGCGTGCCGGCGAAGATCAATCTGATCCCGTTCAATCCCTGGCCGAACAGCCCGTATGAGTGCTCCGACTGGGACCGGATCGAGGCCTTTGCCGATGTGGTCAACCGGGCCGGCTATGCCTCGCCGATCCGCACCCCGCGCGGCCGCGACATCTTTGCCGCCTGCGGCCAGTTGCGCTCGGAAAGCGAGAAGGTGCGCGCCAGCGTGCTGAAAAAGCAGCGCCTGTCGGGCGAGGGCTGACGCGACAAAGAAAACCCCGGCGCGAGGGGCACCGGGGTTTCCAGGTATCGATGACGGGTTCGGGGAGGATTACCCGCGCATCGGATCTTCAAGCGAACCTTCGGCATCGATATCGGTATCGGCGCCCAGCTCGGCATCATTGCCGACTTCCGGATCGGTGATGGGGTCCTGGAGCGGGTCGTCCATCGGATCTTCCATCGGGTCGATCCCGCTTTCCGATTCCAGGCCGGTTTCAGCCTCGATCCCGGCTTCGGACTCGATCGAGCTGTCCTGCGGCTCGTCATAGACCGGATCGTCCTCGACCGGATTGTCGTCGATATCGCTCTCGGCACCGACGTCCGCATTGGCTTCCGCATCGGCGCGGCCTTCCAGCCAGGCTTCGAACTCGGCGGCATTCAGCGATCCGTCGCCATCGCTGTCCTGCGCGTCAAAGGACGCACGGTCCAGGGACGGATCGGCGATCACGGCCTCGTCGAAGGACACCGCACCGTCCTGGTTGGAGTCCAGCGTGATGAAGGTCTGGTTGTCCTGGGCGAGCGCGGCGGAAGCACCGAACAGCGTCGCGGCGGAAATCATCAGCAGCGTTTTCATGGCAAATTTCCTTTCCGTTGCTTTCGGGCGCTGCCTGGGCAGCTCACCCGTTGCGAATGACCTAGAAATGCCCGCTCCCGGACATCGGTTCCTGCCGCAGTTGGGGTCATTTCGGGGCAGAATGTGGCAGGGCGGCTTGGCGTCCGGACATTCGGCGCGCTAGCGTTGGCATCCGCAAAAGGGCCACGGCCCGGAGACATCATGACTTCTGCCGTTCTTTACCGCTGGCGCCTCAAGCCCGGACGCGACGCCGAGTTCCGCGACGCCTGGACCGAGGGTACGCGCCGCATCCACGAGACCTGCAGCTCGCACGGCGCGGCCCTGCACTGCGACGAGGACGGGATCTACTGGTCCTATGCGCTCTGGCCGTCCGAGGATGCGCGCAAGACCTGTTTCAAGGAGAATGACTGGTTCTCCCGGGACTGTTTCATCACCATGCAGGACTGCATCGACGAGCGGTTCGAGGAAATCCGGCTGGACGCGAAGAGCCTGGTGCTCAGCCCGCCGGCCGACCGTCCCGAATTGCCGGTGCTCACGACGGACCGCCTCATCCTGCGCCCGCTGACAATGGATGACGCCGAAGCCCTCTTCCCGGCCTTCGCCGATGACGACAACATGCGCTACTGGTCCTCCGCGGCGCTGGAAGACCTGGACGCCATGCGCCGCTATATGCGCTGGAATGTCGAGGGTGACGGCGCGCGCTGCTGGGCTTTCGCCCGGGCCGGGGCGCCGGAGGATGCACTGGGCTGGGTGGTGTTGATCGACCGGCGCGAGGGCACGGCCGAGATCGGCTATATCCAGCGCCCCGACGCCGCCGGCTCCGGCTATGCCCGCGAAGCCGTGCAGGCCGTGCTCGGCCACGCCTTCGACACGCTCGGCCTGCGCCGCCTCTATGCCGATATCGATCCGGACAATGCCGCCTCGATCCGGCTGGTCGAGGCACTGGGTTTCCAGCTGGAAGGCCGGCTGCGCGAGGCCTGGGAAACGCATTTCGGCGTGCGTGACAGCCTGATCTACGGCCTGACCCGCAGCGACTGGACCTCGTGAGAGCTTATAAAATATCAGACCGTTTCACGACCTGAATAAGCACTAGTTAACTTTGGCATCTGATCTTGAACGCACTTCAGTTCACGCGATTCGATGCAAGCAAAACCCGTTCTCGACTTCCTTCCGGCGGCAATCCTGGCACTCCTCACCGTGTGCACGCCCCTGCTTGTCCTGACCGAACCCGTCGACGGTCCGGACGTGGCGGCCGTGTTCCCGCCCGGCTGGCAGCCGGCCGACGTGATGCAAGCCGTGGCCCGGGCCGATGTCGGTCTCGTGCGCTTCGGCGCCTTCGGGAATATCGGCATCGTCGAGATCGGCGATCCGGACGCCCTGGCCCGCCTGCGCGCGGCCGGCGCCTGGCTGACCCTGCCGCCGCAGGCCCTTGGCGGTTGCCTGATCGGCGATGAACTGACGACAGCCTCCCTGCATCCGTCCACCGGAGCCCGAACCTCATGAGCAATCTGGATACACTGCGCCTTCGCGCCCAAAGCGTCGCCTCGATGGTCATCTTCGCCCTGGCCGTCCTGGCACCGGTCACCTCGGCCATCTTCGCCGCCAGCCATCTGGTCACGGTTGCAATCATGAGTGCCCTGGTCGCGGGACTGGCGCTGGCCAACTGGCGCCTCAGCCCCAATACCCCGGCCTCGCGCTCCGCCACGGCCGCAGCCCTGATCGCCTTCCCGGCCCTGTTCGTCTTCATGCTCAGCGGCTCGCCCTGGCAGATCGACATGCACATGATGTTCTTCGCCAGCCTGGCGATCTGCGCGATCATGCTGGACTGGCGGGCTATCGTGGCAGCCTCGGCGGTCACCGCGGTGCACCACCTCTCCCTCAACTTCTTCCTGCCCTGGGCGGTATTCCCCGAAGGCGCCAATTTCCTGCGCGTCGTGTTCCATGCCGTGATCGTGGTCGGCCAGGCCGCCGCCCTCATCTGGATGACCCACCAGGCGGCGAAGGCCCTGAGCGATGCGGACCTGCGCACATCCGAGGCCGACAAGGCACGCGAAGACGCTGCCAGCAGCTCGGAGCAGGCCTCGACCGCACGCAGCAATGCCGAGCGGCAGCGCCGGGACATTGCGGCCCTCGCTGAACAGTTCGAAATCCAGCTGCGGCAGGTCGCGAAGGGTATTTCCGGCGCGTCCGGCCAGGTCGACAGCCTTGCCCGGCAGCTTGGAAGCGATGCCGAGGCAACGCGCCTGAGCGCCAGCGAAGCTGTCTCCCAGGCCTCCTCGACGAATTCCGACGTGCAGTCCGTCGCCGCCGCGGCCCAGCAATTGTCGGCCTCGATCAGCGAAGTCGCCCGCATCCTGGAAAGCAGTTCGGGCGTGTCCGAACGGGCCGTGGCCGAAGCCGAGGGCGCCGGCCGGTCCGTGGAACAGCTTGAATCCGCCGCCACGGAAATCGAAAGCATCATGAAACTGGTCGCCGATGTCGCCGAGCAGACCAATCTCCTGGCGCTGAATGCGACCATCGAGGCCGCCCGCGCCGGTGAGGCCGGCAAGGGATTTGCCGTTGTGGCGTCGGAGGTGAAAGCCCTGGCCGAACAGACCACACGGGCGTCAAACGATATCGCCAGCCGGATCGAGTCGATGCGGGGCGCCTCCAGCGGCGCGGCCGTTTCGCTGGGCCGCATCGCAGAAATCATCGCGGAACTGCGCGGCGCCACCGACAGCGTCCAGGATGCCTTCACCCAGCAGGATCAGGCAACGCGCGAGATCGCGGAACTGGCCGAGAAGGCTGCAGCGGCAACCTCGCGCGTCAATGACAGCATGGATTCGGTCAGCGATGCCGCGGCCCGCACCTCCGGTGCGGCGGAAAGCTTCGCCCAGGCCTCCAGCGAACTGAACGGGTCTGCCCGCCAGCTGGACGAGGAACTCGACCGTTTCCGGCAGTCGCTGGGCGCGGCGTAACCGCGCCCGGCTCTGCCGCCGGCCTACATGTCCGGCTTGCGGAAACGGTAGACGAAGCGGTCCGTCATGCGGCGGATGGACGCGTCGAACACCGAGATGTCGCGCGGGTCGTCCGGATTGGCCAGCATGTCGCTTTCACCGTCGAAGACGAAGCCGGCCGCCTCGATCTCGGCGCGCACGATGCTGGCCTCGATCCGGTGGGTGGTGTTGACGTGCTCGAGCCCGCTGCCTTCCGGCGCGTGGTGATCGATCACCAGATAGACCCCGCCCGGCCGCAACGCGTCGTAGACGGCCCGGTTCATGGCGTCCCGGTCGGTCTCGTCCCAGGCCGTGTCGTGATAGAAGAGCACAATCATCACGCCGTCGAGCGGTTCGTCGATATCGGCGGCAAACGTCTCGATCGGCGAGACGACATGGGTGACGTTGGCGCGGTCATCGGCCAGCATGCCCAGCGCGGCATTCGGCTCGGGGAAGCGCTCGGCGATCCAGCTGGGATTGTGGGCGTAGACATGGCCTTCCGCGCCCACCGCCGTTGACAGTACGCGGGTGTAATAGCCCGAACCCGCCGTCAGGTCGGCGACGCGCCAGCCATGTTCCAGCCCGGCGAACAGCAAGACTTCCGCCGGATGCCGGTTGACGTCGAGCAGCCGGTCCTCTTCGGGCCGGGTCTCGTCGGACACGGCATCCTCCAGGCTCTGTGGCATGGCATCGGCATGATCCATCATCCCGTCATGCTCGTCGTGCATGTCGTGATCGGCGTGCATCTCCTGATCGGCATGCATGTCATGCGACATGTCCGCATCGTGATGCATCTCTGTGTCGTGCTGCATGGCACCGTCCGCCATGCTGTCGTCCTGGGCCATGGCCGGCATCGCTGCCGTCATCGCCGCGACCAGCGCGATGGCTGTCGTCGCTGAAATCATCTGGCGCATGAATTCCCTCCTCATCCTTCAGGCCTCGCCCCGAAATCCGGCGGATCATGCCGCCGCAGGCCACTCCGCGAAAATCACGAACCCGTGACGCGGCGTGAGACACGCCAGGCGCGAGTTTACGCTTGCTAAGGGGTTTTCAGGCATAAGGTTAATCCATCAGGGCCCCGGTCAGCGGGTCCGATGGAGGGGACATGCAATTCATCCTGGCCTTTGCGGTCGTGCTCACCGGACTCGCCGCCTTTGTCTACCGCCGCGAAAGCCGGCGGCAGCAACACCGGTAACGCGCGCTTGCGTGCGGGCCGCTGTCCGGTTTAGCTCCTTCGGAACAATTCTCCGGGGAGGCCGACATGCTCCTGCACCACGCATCCTGGCCCGAAGTCGAGGCCTATCTGAAACGCTGCAAGGGCATCGTGATTCCGATCGGCTCGACGGAGCAGCACGGGCCGAACGGGCTTGTCGGCACGGACGCGATCTGTCCGGAAGTCATCGCCGCGGAAGCCGGCGCCGAGAGCGGCTTCCTGATCGGGCCGACCTTCAATGTCGGTATCGCCCAGCATCACCTGGCCTTTGCCGGCTCGATGACGCTGCGTCCCTCGACCATGATCGCCGCGCTGAATGACTGGATCGAAAGCCTGACGCGGCACGGTTTCGACCGGATCTACTTCCTCAACGGCCATGGCGGCAACATCACCACGATCAACGCCGCCTTCGCCGAATACTACGCCAATTTCTCGCTCGACGCGGCGGCCTGTCCGGTTCGTCTGAGCCAGCGCAACTGGTGGGAACTGCCCGGCGTGGGCGATACCTGCCGCAATCTCTTCCCGGTCGGCGACGGCATGCATGCCACCGCATCGGAAGTCGCCGTGACCTATTATGCGCACCCGCAGGCCGTGAAGACGGTGGAGATGTCGCCGAAGATCGCGCCGACGGGCAGCTTCACCGACGCCGCCGACTATCGCCGCAATTTCCCGGACGGCCGGATCGGCTCCGACCCGTCCCAGGCGACGGCGGAAAAGGGGTCCGAGATCGTCGCCGTCTCCAGGGGCGCGCTGATCGCCGAGCTCACCGCCTTTTTCGGCGTCCAGCCCCTGGCGCGCGCGGCCGAGTAGGCCGACCGGCCTCTAACCCGTCAGAAGCCCGGCGAGCCGTTTCTCGATCTTGTCGACCGGCTCGTTGGTCACGTCCACAGGGTCCTCGATCAGGCATTCCGCCAGCGCGTCGGAGAATTGCGAACGCGCCTCGCCCAGCGCCCTGGCCGGGGCCATGACGACAAGGCGGTCGAATTTCTTCTCCGCGCAAGCCTTGTTGAGATACTCGACAACATCGTCGACAAAGCGCGCCTTGGCCTGCTGGTGAAAGTCGGTTTCGCTGACCGCCGAGCGGCCGTGAGCAGGGTCGGGGAAACGGCCCGGCCTGTCCTCGCCCTGATCGCGATCGGGCGGATTGTCGATGCCGAGTGTCTCGACCAGTTTCAGGTTGGGCTGATCGTCAAAGCCTTCATTGTGCCAGATCAGTGCCTTGCCGCCGTCGAAGGCGGCGAGCCAGGTCACCGTGTCTATCAATGCCTTCTTCATGGACGTCCACCTCGTTGCTACGCCAGATATCTGGGCATCAATGCCTGCACCCGGCAAGGGTTTTGAAAAACGCATAGTGTCGCAGCCCGTTCCGGCCGCAGCTTGCATCAAGGCTCCCCGCGCGCTTAGCTCGCGGACGAAGCCGAAGGTGGACCGTCCGGACGGCGGAACCGGCGACACATAAGTTTCATTTCTCCGTCCACGGCCGATCCGATATAGGCCCGGCGGACATGACCTCACGGAGGGGACACGCCATGAAGACCGTCTACTGCCTCGCTTTCGCCCTGGTGACCGCCGCCTGCTCCGCCCCGCAGGAGGATGGCGGGACGGCTGCCACCAGCGGCTATGACGCTGACAATCTGGCAACGTCGCAAGCCTGCTTTTCCGAAACGCCGTCGGTGCTCCTGGAGCCCGGACAGACGCTGATCGAGCGGGGTCCGTCAGGCGTGGTGCTGGTTTCCCATGCCCGCGGCGGGGCGCCGGCTGACTATGCCTTCAACATCGCGACCCTGCCCGAAGCGCAGCGCCAGCAGATCGACGCCGCCGCCGCGGATTTCTTCCGCACGGCCGGCGAGCTCTACGACGTGACCACGGACGCCGTGATCTATCACCGCGCCCGGGACGGGGCCTTCTGTGCCGTGATCCGCGACGATGCGGCCGGCCAGGCGCTGGTCGATGCTGCCGAAGCGGTTGACGCGGCGCGGCCGGACACGCCGGACGAATAGGCTCAGACGGCGCGGATCACGCCGCCCGTCACCTTGACGGCAACCGGGACCAGCCGGTCGCCCGCCGCGGGGCCGCCGGTACAGCGGCCGTCTTCAATGTCGAAACTGGCGCCATGAACCGGGCAGACCAGCGTCTCACCCTTGTGCAGCAGGCCGCGCCCGTCGGGCAGGGTCAGCGGCAGGCCGGCATGCGGACACAGGTTCGACCAGGCGGTAATGTCGCTTCCCCGGCGCACGAGCAGCACGGCGCCTTTCTCCCAGGCAGCCGCCCGGGCACCGGGATCGGGAATCTCGTCCAGCCGGGCGAGCTCGGTTCCTGCCGGCGGCTTCGGTCTCATGCGGCGCTGTCGAACGGCGGATTGACCAGCCAGCGCCAGGGCGCGATCTCGACCCGCTCGAACAGGCCGGCACGGCCGTAGGGATCGGCCGCCAGCCAGGCATCCAGCGCCGCGCGATCCGCCATGTCGGCAATGATCAGCGAACCGGCCATGTCACCGGCCTCGTCGAGCCAGGGCCCGGCCGCCTTCACAGCATCACCGGCCGCGTTGAGCCAGGCGATATGGTCATTGCGGTTGGCCAGGCGCACATCCAGCGCACCGGGCCGGTCCCAGGTGTGGATGAGGAAAAGCATCAGGCGGTCTCCAGAGTGAAGGGGCGCGACAGCAGCGCCTCGATCGCGTCGTCGACGCCGGTGCGGCCGGCCAGGATATCGTCCACCGCCTCGCAGATCGGCATCTCGACACCATGCCGTTTCGCCAGCGCAACGACCGCCGGCGCGCTGGCCACGCCTTCCGTGACGGCCCGGCGGCTGGCGAGGATATCGTCCAGCGACACGCCGCGCCCCAGCGCCAGGCCGCAGGACATGTTGCGCGACTGCGGCGAGGAACAGGTCAGAACGAGATCGCCCAGACCGCACAGCCCGGCCAGCGTCTCGCGCCGGGCGCCCATGGCCACGCCCAGCCGCGTCATCTCGGCAAAGCCGCGCGAGATCAGTGCCGCGTGCGCCGACTTGCCCAGACCCTTGCCCTCGGAAATCCCGCAGGCGATCGCAAGCACATTCTTCACCGCCCCGCCGATCTCGGCGCCGACCAGATCGGTCACCAGATAGGGCCGGAAGCGGCTGGTCCCCAGCGCCGCGATCAGATCATTGCCGACCGTCTCGTCGGCACAGGCCAGCGTCACCGCCGTCGGCAGGCCCTGGGCGGTATCGATGGCGAAACTCGGTCCGGACAGCACCGCCGGAATGGCGCGCGGAATGGTTTCACCCAGCACATCCGTCATCAGCGACAGGGAGGACTGTTCGATCCCCTTGGCGCACAGAACCAGGGGCAGACCGTCACGCGCATAGGGCGCGAATGTTTCCAGTACGCGACGCAAATGTTGCGCGGGCGCGACAGCCAGGACGGCCTCGCAGGCATCCAGATCGGAAATCGCCGTGACCGCCTCGATCGACGGTTCGAGCGTCACTTCCGGCAGGAAAACCGTGTTCTGGCGTTTCGTGTTGATCGCGTCGGCCACATCCTGCTCGAAGGACCAGAGCAGCACGTCCCGGCCTGCCTTGGCAGCCGTCTGGGCCAGGGCCGTTCCCCAGGCGCCGGCGCCGATGACGCCGATGGTCTGATAGTCGCTCACGCTTTGGGTCCTTTCCGTCCGGATCCGATCACGGGGGCCAGCTTGGCCGACGCCGCGTCCAATGGCCAGCGTGCCCGTGCCGGTGCGTCGAGCCCGTCGGTCTCGCCGCGCACCAGCCGTTCCAGCCCTGCCAGGGCGATCATGGCGGCGTTGTCGGTACACCATTTCATCGGCGGCGCGATCAGGCGGAAGCCTTCCTGTGCGGCCGCCGCCTCGAGCGCCCCGCGCACGGCCCGATTGGCCGCGACCCCGCCCGCCACGACCAGCGGCCGCGGCGTCGCAACATCCGGATAATCCCCGGCAAACTGCTTCATCGCCCGCCGGGTCCGGCTCGCGAGCGCTGTCGCGATCGCGGCCTGGACAGACGCGGCCAGATCGGCCTTGTCCTGTGCAGACGGCGCATCCAGCCCGTCCCAGATCTGCCGGGCCGCCGTCTTCAGACCGGCAAAGGAGAAATCGCAGCCCGGCTTGCCCTTCAACGGGGTCGGCAGGTCGAACCGGTTCGCATCGCCGGCTTCGGCACAGCGCTCCAGCGCCGGACCGCCCGGAAAGCCCAGACCCAGCACTTTCGCCGTCTTGTCGAAGGCTTCACCGGCGGCATCGTCCAGGGTCGAGCCGAGGCGGTGATAGACACCGACGGCTTCGGCAATCAGCAGCTGGGTATGCCCACCGGACACGAGCAGCAGGAGATAGGGGAAATCGAGCTTCTCGCTCAGCCGCGGCGACAGGGCGTGGCCCTCGAGATGGTTCACCGCGATCAGTGGCTTGCCCGCACCCAGAGCGAGCCCCTTGGCCGTCATCAGCGCGGCCATAACCCCGCCGATCAGACCGGGACCCGATGTCGCAGCCACCGCGTCCAGCGCGTCCAGCGACAGGCCGGCCTTGGCAAGCGCCGCGGCCGCGAGACCGTCCATCGCCTCGGCATGGGCCCGCGCTGCGATCTCGGGAACCACGCCCCCGAAGGGCGCATGGGCCTCTGTCTGGCCGAGCACGAGATCGGCCAGCACCTCGATCCGGCCGTCGGGATGACGGCGCAGGATCGCAGCAGCGCTCTCGTCGCAGCTCGACTCCAGACCGAGCACGGTGAGTTCGCCTGGTTGCGCGGATGCGGATGCGGGGGCTAAGTCCATGGCTGACCGATAGCCTCAAGACCGGGATCCTGCAACGTGAANCCGCCGTCCTCGCCCCAGCCCATCGCCACCCGCCGCTCGCCGCTCGCCCTGGTCCAGGCCCGCGATGTGCAGGCCCGCCTCATCGCCGCGTGCGGCCTTGACGCGGAAGAGGGCGAGCGCCTTTTCCCCATTCTGGGCCTGGTCAGCACCGGCGACCGGATCCAGGATCGCACCTTGCTGGAAGCGGGCGGCAAGGGGCTTTTCACCAAGGAGATCGACGAGGCCCAGCTGGCCGGCGAGGCGACCTTCGCGGTGCATTCCATGAAGGATGTCCCGACCGAGCTTCCCGAGGGGCTCGCCCTCGGCGCCATTCTCGAGCGGGAGGATCCGCGCGACATGCTGTTGGCCCGCGGCGGCGAGACCCGCCTGGCCGACCTGCCCGAAGGCGTGACCGTCGGCACGGCCAGCCTGCGCCGGCAGGCCCAGCTGCTGCACGCCCGCCCGGACCTGACCGTCGTGCCCCTGCGCGGCAATGTCGATACCCGGCTTGGCCGGCTGCGCGATGGCGAGATCTACGCGACCTTTCTCGCCCGCGCCGGGCTGAACCGTCTCGGCCGGGACGAAGCAAAGCGCACGCCCCTGGCGATGGATGAGATGTTGCCCGCCGCGGCTCAGGCTGCCGTGGGCGTGGCGGTCCGCGCCGACGATGCCGAGGCCCGGACCTGGCTTGCACCGCTCAACCACGCTGCGACAGAGCTTGCGATTGTCGCAGAACGTGCTTTTCTCAGAAAACTGGATGGGTCTTGCCGCACCCCGATTGCGGCCCATCTTAATAATGAATCAATGGATTTCACCGGCGAAGTCCTGACACCTGATGGCCAGAACCGCTGGCGTGAACAGTCCCGGATCGACATGAAGAAAGCCACCCTCACCGACGCCGACACGGCCGGCCAGACCCTGGGCGAGGCTGTGCGCGCGGCCGCCGGAGACCGCCTTGCGGAGGTTCTCGGTACGGCATGACGGTTCTGGTGACACGTGGATGGCCCGGCGCCGAACGCACCGCTGCAGGACTGCGGCGGATGGGCATCGACCCCATTGTGTCACCGGTTCTCGACATCAATTTCCGGGCCCGTATCGATGTCGACCTGACAGGCACGCAGGCGATTGTCTTCACCAGCGCCAATGGCGTGCGGGCCTGGGGCCCGCGCCGGCCGGAGCGGGATCTGCCTGTTTTCGCGGTCGGTGACGCAACGGCCGACGCCGCGCGCGATATCGGCTTCAAGAAGGTCTTTACAGCCAAGGGCGATGTCGAGGCGCTGGCCCGGCTGATCCTGCGGAAGGTGAAACCGTCCGATGGCGACCTCCTGCATGTGCGCGGCATCCATGTCGCCGGTGATCTGGGTGGGGCGCTGAAGCCGCATGGGTTCAGGGTGCATGACGCGATCGGCTATGGCGCCGTCGCTGTGGACACGCTGGGTGAGGAGGCCATCGCAGCGATCGTTTCCGGCGCGCCGGTCTCGGTGCTGATCCACTCGGCGCGAAGCGCAAAGACCTTCCTCGACCTGCTGCGCAAATTCGGCCTTCACCACTGGCTGGGCTCGGTCACGGTCTATGGCATCTCCGCCAATGCGCTGGCGCCACTGGAAGGCGCCGGTTTCGGTGCCCTTGTTGCCGCGCCCCGGCCCAGTGAGGACGCGCTTCTTGCCCTGCTGGACGAGACCTCGGAACTGGCGCGCGCCTCCAACGCGTCCTAAGCTGGTCCAAACACGCGAATCACGGGCCGACATGGCTGATCCCAACGACACTCTCGACCCCGAACCCGTCGATGCCGAGTTCGAGCCGGCGGACGATTCCCGCCCGGCCGGAAAGCCTGTGCGCAAAGGTCCGGGCTGGCTGTCGCTGTTCACGGTATTTCTGCTGGCGAGCGCAGCCGGGGGTGCCATCGGCTATGCCGGGCAGACCTATTTCGGCGCGCCTGTTCCGTCCGATGATGGCGCTGCAGCGGAACGGGCCGCCCTCACGGATGCGATCACGGCACTGGAAAGCCGCCTGGCCACGGTTGAAGGACAGCTTCCCGAAGGCGATCTGTCGGCCGTCACGGAATTTCTGGAAGCCGGCGACCAGCCCGATTTCGCCGCACTCGAAGCGCGGCTGACTTCGCTGGAGAACGCGCCAGCCGCCACGGCCGGCAGCGCTTTCGACCCGGCGCCGCTGGAACGCCGGCTCGACCGGCTGGAAGCCGCGATCGCCGATGTCGATGCCCTCGCCAACCAGGCGCTCGACGGCGCCCAGGCCTCGACCGGCAACAGCATCGATCCGCAAGTCCTGCAGAACATCACTCAACGCCTTGCCGCACTCGAGCAGGCGGGCGATACCGGCGGCGCGCCACCCGCCGTCAGCGTCGACGATCCGGCACCGCAGATCGAGGCGCTCGACGCCCGGATTGCCGGGCTGGAAAGCGATCTCTCGGCGCTCGGCGACCGGCTGGGCGAGACCCGTTCCCTCGCCGAGACCGCGCAGTCGGCGGCCGACACCGCGACGCGTACCGCTCAGAATACCGGCGGCGATGATGCAAGGGCCTCGCGGACGCTGGCGGCACGCGCCCTGGCGCTCACCGCCCTGCGCGAGATCGCAATGACGGGCGAGGGCTTCGAGGCCGAGCGCGCCGCTCTTGCGCGTCTGTGGCGTGACAATGCCGATCTGGAAGCCCTGGCGCCTGTCGCGCGTGCCGGTGTTCCGACACTCGATCAGCTGGCCGCCAATTATCCCGGCAGCACCATTCGCGAAGCCGCCGGGCCCGGCCGTATCTTTTTCGGCCTGATCGAGGTGCGCCAGGCCGAGGCCGGCGATGACGAGACCGGCGCGCTGGCGATCACGGCCCTGGCCGAAGACCGGCTGTCACAGGACGATCTGGACGGCGCCATCGCCCTGACCGAACGCCTGGAAGGCGACGCGCTCGAAGCCGCGCGCGACTGGCTGATCTCGGCACGCGCCCGTCAGGATCTCGACCTTCGCCTGACCCGGCTGCGCCAGGCGCTCGCCGACGATGCCACTGCGCAGGGAGCCGATCCGTTATGATCCGCCTGATCCTCGCCGTCGCCTTCGCTGTGCTGACCGCTGCGCTGGGCGCCTTCCTGGCCCTCAATCCAGGCCGCGCGACCTTTGAGTTCCTCGGCACGCGCATGGAGATGCCCTTCGTGGTCGCGGCGGGCGGGACGATCCTCTTCGCCTTCGCGCTGCTGGTCGTGTGGTGGAGCATCTACATGCTGTGGACGTCGCCGGACAAGGTGAAGGCCTTCCTGTCCCGCCGCCGTCGGGAACAGGGCTATGACGCGCTGGAACGGGCCCTGATTGCCTCGGCCGCCGGCGATGGCGAAGCCGCCGTCCGCCAGGCTGCCCGCGCCGATGCCCTGCTGGACCGGCCTGCCCTGTCGCGCCTGCTGGCCGCCCGCGCCGCTGAAGCTGCCGGCAATCTCGAAGGAGCCCAAACCCAGTACGAAGCCCTGCTGGAAGACCAGCGTACGCGCGTCGTTGCCCGCCGGGGCCTCGCCCAGCTGGCCCATGAGCGCGGCGATCACAAGGCGACGGCCGAGCATGCCGCCGATGCCTTCAGCCAGGCCAAGGGTGCCCGCTGGGCCTTCATCGCCCTGTTCGATGCACAAGTGGCCGAGGGACGCTGGGAGGACGCGGCCGCGACCCTCGGCGAAGGCGAGAAGCGCAAGCATGTCGCGCCGGACATCGCCAGGCGCCGCCGCGCCGTCCTGCTGACGGCCGCCGCGCTGTCCTGCGAGCAAAGCGATGCCGAGAAGGCGCGCGAGCTGGCACTTTCCGCCCATCGTGCCGCCCCGGGTTTCGCACCGGCGGCCGCCCTCGCGGCGCGGCTTCTGGCGGAAGGCCGGCGCCACAAGAAGGCGTCCGAAGTAATCGAGTCCGCCTGGGCTGCAGCACCGCACCCGGCGCTGGCACAGGCCTATCGCGAACTGCGCAAGTCCGACAGCAAGACCAGGCGGCTGGAGCGCCTCAACGCCCTGGCAGCCCTGCATCCGGATCACCGCGAAAGCCGCCTGATCCGTATCCAGACGGCGCTGGAAGATGGCGACGCCCCGGCTGCGCGTGAACTGCTGGACCCGATCCTGGCCAGGACCGAGGCGCCGTCCTCGCGCCTGTGCGCCCTGGCGGCGCGCCTTGCGCGCCTGGAGGGCCGCGACGAGCAGGCCCGGCGCTGGATGACCCGCGCCTCTCACGCGACGGCCGAGGCCGACTGGACCGATATCGACCCGGACGGGCGGCTGTTTGCCTACACGCCGGATGACTGGAAACGCATGGTCTATGTCTATGGCGACGAGAACCGGCTGACCCATCCGCGCTATGAGCGTTTCGAGCGCATCGCCGAGACCGTTCCCGAAACCGCCCTGCTGGAGGCGCCCCGGCCCAAGCGGGCCGCCGCCTCGCGCAGCGCCCGGTTTGCCGACGCCCCGCCGCGCATGCCGGACGATCCCGGTGTCGAGACGGACGAGAACGGCGACGGCCGCGGCGCATGACGGATCCGGTCTTCCTGCTTGGTATTGTCGGAGGTTCGGCCTCCGGCAAGTCGCGGCTCGCCGAGGCGCTGGCGCGTCATTTCGCGCCGCACGGGGCCTATGTCATCCCCGAGGACGACTATTATATCGACGCGACGGCGATCCCGGATTTCGACGCCGACACGTTCAATTTCGACGAACCGGCGGCAAAGGATCACGGCCTTCTCGCGGCGCATCTGGGGTGCCTGAAAGCCGGCGAGACGGTCGATGCACCGCTTTATGATTTCAAGACGCACCGGCGGCGCGCGGAGACCGTGCAGCGCCAGCCGGCACCGGTCATCCTGGTCGAGGGCCTGCACCTGCTGGCCAGTTCCGATATTGCCTGCACGCTGGATCTGGCAGTGTTTGTCGAGGCCTGCGAACAGACCCGCTTCGCGCGCCGCATGGCCCGCGATGTCAGTGAACGCGCCCGCACGCCGGCATCCGTGACGCTGCAGTTCAACACCATCGTCCAGCCGATGCATGAACGGCATGTTGAACCCCAGCGCGTTCACGCCGATATCGTGATTGAAAACATGGGCAAACCGGATTTTGACGCGCTGGCCCGGCCGGTCATCGACGCCGTCGAGGCGCAGCGCCGCAGATAAGTGATTTTCCTGCTGCAGCGGGACTTGCCCGGACCCGGTTTCGCGGTTAGTTTCCGCCGCCTCCAGCCTGACGGGCCGGAGCATATGCAATGGGCCGCTTTAGCTCAGCTGGTAGAGCAACGCATTCGTAATGCGTAGGTCGCGTGTTCGAGTCACGCAAGCGGCACCACCCTTCGCCCTGCGGGCTTCGGGTGGCAAGCCACCCGCAGCGCGCACACCGGGCGAAGCGGTGCCCTCCGAAGCCTTGACGAAGGAGGGCGGCTGGCGACAGACACCAACCGCTTCATCCCTCCGCCAGCAGAGTCTTCTTCGGCAGGCGCGCTCCCGGCGCCGTCCTATTCGCCGGATTTCATCTGGGACTGCATGTAGCGCTCTTCGCCGATCTTCTCGATCAGGCCGAGCTGGGTCTCCAGATAGTCGATATGCTCTTCCTCGGAGGCGAGGATGTCGGTGAAGATCTTGCGGGAGACGAAGTCCTGGGCCTGTTCGCAATAGGCGATCGCCTCGACATAAAAGGGGTGGGCCCGCTTCTCGATCTTCAGGTCACACTCGATGCATTCCTTCAGGGTTTCGCCGATATAGATCTTGGAGAGGTCCTGCACATTGGGCAGGCCTTCGAGAAAGAGGATACGCTCGATCAGGAGATCGGCGTGCTTCATCTCGTCGATGGATTCCTCGTACTCGACCTCGGCGATCTTGCCGAAGCCCCAGTCCTTGTACATGCGGGCATGCAGGAAATACTGGTTTACCGCGGCCAGCTCGAGCTTGAGCGCCTGGTTGAGATATTCGATGACCTTGGCATCGCCCTTCATGGCGCATCTCCCGTAATGACTGGACGCGCCGTACTGTACGGAAATGCGGCCTGCGGCCAACCGCTATCTTTGCAAGTGAAAGTGGGAAGCGCTCGCGGCTATTCG
>PANX01000066.1 GCA_002707795.1 Maricaulis sp. | reverse complement strand
TCTTCCCCGCAACGTGTAGTGCGGGTTGGTACGCATGCGCTGGTCTCAAGATCACGCACGACGCTCTGGAAGCGGCTCGGCCAGCACCGCGGCACCAGCAATCCACTTGGCGGCAACCATCGAGGTTCGATCTTCAGGTTGCTGGTCGGCGAGGCCATTCTCAACTCCAACGCATCGCTTAACATCGAGAGCTGGGGACGCGGCGCATCCGCCACGCGAGAGCTGCGTGATCTCGAAAGAGAGCACGAAGTCAGGGTGAGCGATTACCTTGGGGACATGACGCTCCTGTTCCTAGAGGTCCCGGACGAGCCTGGATCTGATAGCGCGCGCGGTGTCATCGAACGCAACAGCATCGCCCTGCTGAGCGGTTACCGAGAACCCTCGCCGGATCGGGCTAGCACCAGCTGGCTTGGCAACCACAGCGGACGGGAGCGGGTCCGCAGGTCCGGTCTTTGGAACAACAACCACGTCGACGAGATTTATGACCCGGAGTTCCTGAATCTCTTCGACGACTTGCTCAGGCGCATGCCAGCAGCCTGAGTGCAAACCCGTAAATTGCTCATCTCGGGCGGCCAAACGGCCGCCCTTTCTCTTTTGCGAAAGGACCCTCCCCATGAAAAACTTCGTCCAGCCCGGCAACACCATCACCCTGACCGCCCCTTATGCCGTCGCGTCCGGCGATGGGCTGCTCGTCGGCTCGATCTTCGGCATCGCGGCCGGAGACGCCGCCCTCGCCGAGCCCGTCGAGACCGCGCTCGTCGGCGTGTTCGACATCACCAAGGTCGGCTCCCAGGCCTGGACGGTCGGCGCCAAGGTCTATTGGGACGACACCAACAAGCGCTGCACTACGGTCGCGACCGACAACACCCTGATCGGCGCGGCCGTCGAGGCGGTGGCGAGCGGCGCGGGCGACACCATCGGTCGGGTGCGCCTGAACGCGACGTTCTGATGAGTGCCTTCGCCGCCGCCGTGGGCGCACTCTTCGCCGATCCGAATATCGGTCGGGATGCGGTCTACACGCCCGACGGCGGCGCGCCCGTGCTTGTGCGCGCCGTCGCCCGGCGCGCGGATGCCATATCGGACTTCGGCGATGCCCGGCTCTGGTCCGAGACCACGCGCATCGACCTGCGCGTCGCCGAGGTGGCGAACCCCAGCCCCGGCGACCGCATCGAGATCGACGGCGACGCCTTTCTCATCCAGGGCGAGCCGGTCCGCGACCGCGAGCGGCTCGTCTGGACCGTCGATCTGAGGCCCGCGTGAAACTGAAGCTCGACATCGCCCCCGACATCGTCGCGATGATGGCGGCGGAGGTCGCGGCGGCCGAACGCGCGATGACTGCCGCCATGCGCGAGGCCGGGACCGGGTTGAAGACGGCGTGGCGGCTGCAGATCATCGGCGCGGGGCTCGGGCCCCGGCTGGCCAACTCGATCCGGAGCCAGAACTTCCCGAGATCGGGCGAGAGCCTGGACGCGGCAGCACTGGTCTGGTCCAAGGCTCCAGTCATTGTCGGCGCGCATGACACGGGGCCGCTGATCCGGTCGAAGAACGGGTTCTGGCTGGCCATCCCGCTGCCTGCCGCAGGCAAATCCCTGCGCGGCGGCCGGATCACGCCTGGTGAATGGGAACGGCGACGCGGGCTGCGTCTGCGCTTCGTCTATCGCCGCACGGGACCAAGCCTGCTGGTGGCCGAGGGACGGCTGAACACGAAGGGCCAGGCGGTGGTGTCCCGCTCGAAGACCGGGCGCGGCAAGGTCACCGCACCGATCTTCCTGCTCGTGCCGCAGGTCAAGCTGCCGAAGCGGCTGGACCTCGCCCGGGATGCGGAGCGGGCGCTCGACAGCGTGCCGGGGCTGATCGTGGTGAACTGGGTTGAGAAACGTATCGGCGGCCAAAAGCAAATGTGACAATACGGTACTTTCGATCCAGCTATGCTACACGAGCTCGCCGATATCCACAGCGCTTCCGAGAAGCGCTCCCAAAACGGGCACTGCTGTACGTGTTGCGCTCAAAATCTTCCGCCTACGCAGATGGTTTGCAACTTGCATGTTTACGTAGTCGCGGAACCCTTCAGGATCAGCCGGCCCCTGTGCTGCGCATTCACGGGCAAGATCAGCGATACGACCGATTTCTTCGAGAAACTGATCGCGGGTCTTCCCTCCGAGCTTAAGGAAATAAAACTCTTCCCCTTTAGCCCGAAAGACAATGCACGGAAGAGCAGCATATCTGATTTCCAGCTTGTCGATCAGACCGGCAGCCAACACCGTCCCATACTCATCTGGCTGGACCCAAGTGTCGACGCCGTAACCATTCTTCACCGGTATCAAAAGGTGCCATGAGTCTCTAGCATGCGTATCGAAGCCTTCCCGCGCATCCATGATCCACTGGATCTTCTCGCGATCGTAGGCCCGATCCACATACACGCCAACGAGCGCTCGCTCGCGCTCGATCTCTTTCATCTCCGCGTCGCTTTGAACTGTTCTCACTCTCAACACCTTATGGAAGAGATCGCATGCCGAAGCGTAGTAGGACAGTGTGCTTGGGTCCAGCCTGAGACGTCTTTGCAATGTTCACTTGCGCGCGCAACGCTCTGAACGAGCGAGGCGGCGGCACACCCCAGTGCAAGTTGGATGAGAAAATGACAAATGTTCATAGCTTTTGGTCGGCCTGCGGCGAAGGCCTTCTCGCTGCAACACAGTAGCCTGCTGCGATGCCCACCGCCCGCGAAACCATCCTCGCCGCGCTGCACGCGCGGCTCTCGGCGCTGCCCGCCACCGCCCTTCGCGGCGACGTGCTGCCCGAGCGCGTGCCGGCCGAGGGGCTGCTGATCCTGCGCGATGGCGAGCCGGGCGAGCCGGAGGTCACGCTCTCGCCGCTGCGCTACCACTACCAGCACCGCGCCGAGATCGAGGCGGTCGTGCAGGGCGCGGAGCGTGATACTGACTTCGACACTCTGACCGCCAGTATCGGCACGGCGCTCGCCGCCGACCGTACGCTCGGCGGCCTCTGCGACTGGGTCGAGGTGGAAGCGCCGAGGCCGGTCGATCTGCCGGTCGAGGGCGCGGCAAGCCTGAAGGCCGCCGTGATCCCGGTAGTGCTGCACTATTCCACGGCCGACCCACTCGGCTGATCCCGACAACCCGAGGAGAACACCATGGCACGAGCCCAGGGGGCGCGGGCGCTGATGGCGCTTTCGTTCGAGACGACCTATGGAACGCCGCCCGCCAGCGGCTTCACCCGCATGCCCTTCGCCAGCACGTCGCTCGGCGCGGAGCAGCCGCTGCTGAACTCGGAGCTTCTCGGCTACGGCCGCGACCCGCTGGCGCCGATCAAGGACGCGGTGACGGCCGATGGCGATGTCGTCGTGCCTCTGGACGCCGAGGCCTTCGGCTTCTGGCTGAAGGCGGCCTTCGGGACACCGACGACCACCGGTGCGGAGGCCCCGTACAGCCACGAGTTCCAGTCGGGCTCCTGGACGCTGCCCAGCATGTCGATCGAGACCGGCATGCCCGAGGTGCCCCGCTATGCGATGTACTCGGGCTGCGTGCTCGACCAGATCACATGGCAGATGCAGCGGTCTGGCCTGCTGACGGCTACCGCGCGGCTGGTGGCGCAGGGCGAGACGGTCGGCACGACCACGAGCGCAGGAACGCCCGCAGCGCTGGAGCTGAAGCGGTTCGGACATTTCAACGGGGCAATCACGCGCAACGGCTCGCCGCTCGGCAATGTGGTCTCGGCCGAGATCACCTACGCCAACAACCTCGACCGGATCGAGACCATTCGCTCGGACGGGCGCATCGACGGCGCGGACCCGTCCATCGCCGCGCTGACCGGCCGGATCGAGGTGCGCTTCGCCGACCAGACGCTGGTGACGCAGGCGATCAACGGCGAGGCCTGCGAGATGGAATTCGCTTACGTCCTGCCGTCCGGCGAGAGCTTCACCTTCACTGTGCACGCCGTCTACCTGCCGCGCCCGCGCATCGAGATTTCCGGACCGCAGGGCGTGCAGGCGACCTTCGACTGGCAGGCCGCCCGCGACAGCGTCGTCGGCCGGATGTGCACCGCCACCCTCGTGAACGACGTGGAGACCTACTGACATGCTGACGCTCGACCTGACCAACGCGCCGCGCTGGCACGAACTCGTCCCCGGCGTCCGGGTGCAGCTGCGCCCGCTGACTACCGCCCTGATGGTCGCGACGCGCAGCGATCCGGTTGTTGAGGCGGTACCGGAGGACGCCTCCGATGAGGAGCGCGCGGTCGCCTTCGCCAAGGCGCTGGCGCGCCGGGCGGTGCTCGCCTGGGAGGGCATCGGCGATGCGGACGGCAAGCCGATCGATCCCAGCCCGGAGGCCATCGATGCGCTGCTCGACGTCTGGCCGATCTTCGAGGCGTTCCAGCTGACCTATGTCTCGAAGGGCCTGCTGCTGGAACAGGAAAAAAACGCCTCCGCGCTCTCGCCGAATGGTCCTTCGGCGGGGGCGAGCGGTACTGCGAAGCCTGCGCGCAAGCCTGCCCGGACTGCCCGGCGCGGCTGAACCGGCCTCTGACCTATGACGGCTGGCAAGTCTGGGACCTTGTCGGCCGCCTCGGTGGACAGCTCCGCGTGCTGCCCGGCGCCGTGATCGGCTGGGACATATCTTCGGCGCTGGCGCTCGGGAACGCCCTCGGCGTGCCGCCGCTCGCCATGGCCGAACTGCTGCCCGTCATCGAGGCAGTGATGGTCGCCAAACTCAACGAACAGATGGATCACCCCCATGGCTGAGAAGAGGGTCAGCGTCCGCCTCGCGGCCGTGGGCGGACGGCAGGTGCGCGCCGAGCTGGAAGGCGTGGGCGAAGCCGGGTCGCGCGGCTTCGGACGGCTGAGCCGCGAGATGGAGGCGGCGAACGCCCGGCTCGCGGCCTTCTCGCGGCGGGTGCGCGTGGCCGCTGCTGCTGCAGTGGCTGCTGCCACGGCGGCGGGCGTCGCGATGGTGCGCTCCGGCCTCCAGACGGTGGACGCGCAGGCCAAGCTCGCGCAATCCCTCGGCACCACCGTCGCCTCGATCCAGACGCTCGAGCGTGCGGGCGAACTCGCTGGCGTGTCGATGTCGGGCATCGAGCAGGCCACAAAGGACCTGACGCGGCGGCTGAGCCAAGCGGCCGCCGGCACCGGTCCCGCCGCCGACGCGCTCGATCGCCTGGGCCTGTCCGCCACCGACCTGATCGCGCTGCCGCTGGACCAGCGTGTGGGTGCGATCAACGCGGCCATCGAGAGCTTCGTGCCCGCCGCCGAGCGCGCGGCGGTCGCGGGCCAGCTCTTCGGCGAGGAAGGCTCCATCGCCATGTCGCGGATCGACACCGCGACGCTGCGCCAGGCGACGGAGGACGTGCTTGCCTTCGGGGTCGTGGTCTCCGAGCAGGATGCCGACCAGATCGAGCGCACCAACGACGCGATCTCGCGGCTGGGGCTAATCTGGCGCGGGCTCTCGAACCAGCTGGCGGTCGCAGCGGCCCCCGCACTGGAAGCTGTCGCCAACGCCATGGCGGCGGTGGCCAGCCGCACCGGGCCGCTCGGCATCGCGATCCGCGGGCTCTTCGAAAACATCGGCCGCCTGACGACCTATGCCGCCACCTTCGCGGCCTTCCTCGCGGGCCGCTGGGTCGCCGGCATGGCTGCGGCGGCGCTCTCCGTGCGGGGCCTCGCCACGGCGTTGGCCGTCCTGCGCGGGGCGCTGATCCGCACCGGCATAGGCGCGCTGATCGTCGGCGCGGGCGAGCTCGTCTATCAGTTCACCCGCCTCGTGTCCGGCGCGGGCGGCTTTGGCGAGGCGATGTCGCTATTGAAGGACCTCGCGGTCGAGGTCTGGGAGCGGATCCGCATGGGCGCCGCTGCGGCGGGTGCAGCCGCCACGGCGATGTTCTTCGACCTGAAGGCGGACGCCGCCTCCGGCATGCAGAGCGCCATCGAAAGCGTCGTGGGCTTCGGCAACACCGCCGCGAACACGTTCGAGGGCGCCTACGAGGCGATCAAGGCGATCTGGGGCCTGCTGCCTGCTGCCATCGGCGATCTGGCGTTCCAGGCGGCCAACAGCCTGGTCGACGGCGTCGAGGCGATGCTGAACGGCGTGGTCTCGCGCATCAACGGCTTCATTGGCGGCATCAACCAGGGGCTGGAAGCGCTGGGGTCGGAGCGCCGCATCACGCTGGTGCCCGACCTCGATCTCGGCGAGATCGAGAACCGCTTCGAGGGTGCGGCGACGGCGGCGACGACAGCGGCGCAGGCGGCGTTCGACCGGGCCTTCGAGGACAACCCGCTGACCGCGCCCGATCTCGGTCTGACCGATGCGGCGAACCGCGCGCTCGAGTCCGCGAACCTCTATCGCGGCGCCGCGCGCGATCTGGCGGAAGGTGCCCGCGCGCCGCTGGAAAGCTGGCAGGCGCTTCGCGATGCCGTGCGCGCTACCGACGAGGCCAGTGCCGATGCGCTGACCGAGGCCACTGGTGCTGCCGAGCGGCTGGAGACGGCGCTTGGTGAAGCGGGGCGCGCCGCTACGGGTGCCGGTGCGGCCGCCGGGGCTGCCGCCGCTGCAGCGGAGCCCGACACCGAGGCTGCCGTCACCGGCTGGCAGGCCGTCACAGCGGCGCTGTCGGACTACGCCAGCAAGGCGCGCGAGATCGGTGGCGACATCGGCCAGAGCCTTGTCGGCGCCTTCCAGTCTGCCGAGAACGCGGTGGGCCAGTTCGTGCGGACCGGCAAGCTGAACTTCCGCGACTTGGTCACCTCGCTGCTGGCCGATCTCGCCCAGCTTGCGGCGCGACGGTTCATCCTCGGGCCAATCGCCAATGCGCTCTCGGGCGTGTTTTCTGGAGCGAGCGGCATCTTCGCCAACGTCCTGCATGCGGGCGGGATGGTTGGCTCCTCCGGGCCCTCGCGCATGGTCCCGACCATGGCCTTCGCCGCCGCCCCACGAATGCATGGCGGCGGGATGGCCGGGCTTCGTCACGACGAGGTGCCCGCGATCCTGCAGCGGGGTGAGCGGGTGCTGTCGCGACGGGAGGCGCAGAGCTACGGGGCGGGCGGCGGTGTCAACGTCACCATCATGGCCCGCGACGCCGAGAGCCTCCGGCAATCCCGCACGCAGGTCGCGGCGGACATCGCCCGCGCCGTGTCGCTTGGGCGGAGGGGCATGTGATGGCGTTTCACGAGGTCCGGTTCCCAGACGACATCAGCCGGGGCGCGCGGGGCGGACCGGAACGGCGCACGCAGATCGTCGAGCTCGCCTCTGGCGACGAGGAGCGCAACGCAACCTGGGCCAATTCGCGCCGCCGCTACGATGTCGCCTATGGCGTCCGCCGCGCTGACGATCTGGCGGCGGTGGTTGCCTTCTTTGAGGCGCGGAACGGCCGCCTCCATGGCTTCCGCTTCAAGGATTGGGGCGACCACAAGTCCTGCCTGCCGTCGCAGGTGCCAGCCCCCACCGACCAGCCCATCGGCACCGGAGACGGCACGACGACCGGCTTCCAGCTGCTGAAGCGCTACGCCTCGGGCGGCCAGATATGGACCCGGACGATCACCAAGCCGGTCGCCGGCACGGTGCGCATCGCCCTCGATGGCGCGGAGCAGCTCTCCGGCTGGTCCGTCGACACCACGACCGGCGTTGTCACCTTCAGCGCCGCGCCGGGCGCTGGCGTTGCCGTCACAGCGGGCTTCGAGTTCGACGTGCCCGTCCGTTTCGACACCGACGCGCTCGACGTGACGCTCGACCTCGAGCGGCTCGGCTCGATCACCTCCATTCCGCTTCTGGAGATCCGGCGATGAACGACACCGGCAGCTTCGTTGCGGCCGTGCTCCGAGAGCTCGCGGCCTCGACCGCCGTGATCCTCGCCGCCTGGGGCGCGCTCGGCGGCGCGACGAACGCGCTGACCACGAAGATGCGGCTGCGCGATGCGCTGCGGCACATCCTCCTCGGCGGGCTGATCGCGGCCGGGATGGGCAGCCTCTCCATGGCCGTGATCACGAGCTGGATGGGTCTGCCGCCCGAGGCGATCCCTGCGGGCGGGGCGGCAGGCTCGGCCGCCTATCTCGTCGGCGTCTTCGGTCCGGCCTTCATTGAAATGCTGCTGGCCCGCCTCCGCCGCGCCAAGCAGGGCGACGGCGATGAATGAGCTTATCCGCCTCGCGCGCTCCCTCCGCTGCGACCCTGCCGACCCCCGGCAGGCCTTCGCCCATCGCCTGCGCATCGGTCTCGCCATCGCAGCACTGATCCTGATCCTCTCGCTTCTGAGGTAATCCCATGCACATGACCGACCGGGGCCTGCTGGCCCTCGTCCGGCACGAAGGACTCGTGCCCGGGCCCTATCTCGATGTGAAACAGGTCTGGACCTTCGGCATCGGCCACACCGCCGCGGCCGGGCCGCCCGATCCGGCGACCATGCCGCGCGGCATGCCCGCCGATCTCGATGCCGGGATCCGCGAGGCGTTTCGGGTCTTCCGCGCCGATCTTGCGCGCTACGAGGCCGCCGTCCTGCGTGCAGTGAAGGTGCCGCTGGCGCCGCACGAGTTCGATGCGATGGTCAGCTTTCACTACAATACCGGGGGCATCGCGAAGGCCGCGCTGACCCGACATCTCAATGCCGGAAATCGCGTTGCAGCCGCCGACGCGTTTCTGAACTGGCGGCGACCGGCCTCGATCATTCCGCGCCGGGAGGCCGAGCGCGACCTGTTTCGCCATGGCAGCTATCCCGGCGGCACGATCCCGGTCTGGTCCGTGGACCGCACAGGCCGCGTGGATTTCTCGCGGCCGATCCGCCGACTGACCGAGGATGAGGCGCTGGCGCTGCTGCGGCGGTCGCCGCTGCCGAGGCCGCCGGTCCTCGACCCTGCGCCCGACATGCCGACCGGCTGGCTCGCCCGGCTGGCCGTCTTCTTCGCCACCCTGATCCGGAGGGCCTGATCCCCATGCGCTACGTTCGTCCCAACTCCTTGACCTGGTGGGCAGGGCTTCTCGCTCTGCTGACCGGCATCGCGTCCATCGCGCTGCCCGCCACCGGGCCGCTGGGGGAACTGTCCCGGCTCGTCGCGCTGCTCGCCGGCTCTGGCGATGCCTCGCCTGCGGGGCTGATGTTCCTCGGTCTCGGCCTGATCGGTCTGCGCGACCGGATCGAGCGCGGGTTCCGCGGCGATGCTTGAGTTCCTCGCAGGCTTGGTCATGGGCGGCTGCCTCGGCGTCTTCGTCGCCGCCCTCTGCGTCGCCGCCGCACGCGGGGAGCGCGACGATGGCTGAGTTCCTGATCTGGCTGATCGCGGCTCTGGGCGCGGTCGGGGGCGTCGTCCTCGGACGGGTCTGGGGACGCGCGGAAGGAAAGCACACAGGCAAACGGGAGGCGGAACGCGATGCGATGGAAGACAGGAACGAGCGCGTCGAACGCGGGCGCGACGCGGTTCGCGATGGCCGCGGCGCTGGCGATCCTGCTGACCGGCTGCGCCGCAACGATGGGGACTGGTGACGCGGGCTGCGCCTCCTATGCCGAGGCGAGGCTCGCCCGGCCGGCTGCCGAGACCGTCGCGGAGGTTCCGCCGGACTGGGCGGACTGGATCGCCGATCTCGACGACCGCATGACGGGAACCTGCCGATGAAATCCCTCTCGACCGCCCTGCAGGCCCATCTCGACGAGGGGACGACTACTCTCGCCTGGTGCTGGCGGATCGCCCGCGCCGACGGCGTGAGCTTCGGCTTCACCGATCACGACCGGACGCTCAGATTCGATGGCACCGACTTCGAGCCCGAGAGCGGGCTCACCGCGTCAGAGGTCCGTTCCGGCTCGGACCTCTCGGTCGATGCGCAGGACGCGGAAGGCGTGCTGACCTCCGACCGGATCACCGAGACCGACATCCGCGACGGCCGCTGGGACAACGCCGAGGTCGAGGTCTGGCGGGTGAACTGGGCCGACACTGGCCAGCGCGTGCTGATGCGGCGCGGCGCCATCGGCCAGATCCGGCGCGGGCGGCTCGCCTTCGTCGCCGAGGTCCGCTCACTCGCCCATGTCCTTGGCCAGACGGTCGGGCGAACCTTCCAGGCGACCTGTGACGCCGCGCTGGGGGATGCGCGCTGCGGCGTCGATTTGGAGGACCCCGCCTTCAAGGGCACGGGCGCCGTCATCGATCTTCTACGTGACCGCGCCTTCACCGCCTCGGGCCTCGGCGGCTTCGCCTCCGGCTGGTTCACCTTCGGCACGCTCGAATGGACCAGCGGCGCAAACGCGGGGCGGCGCACCGAAGTGTTGGGCCATGACGTCACGGATGGCATCGCCGTGCTGACCCTGCTCGAAGCGCCGGTGCGCGCGATCGCCGAGGGTGACGGCTTCACCATCCGTGCGGGTTGCGACAAGCGCATGGATACCTGTGGCGCGAAGTTCGCCAACACCGCCAACTTCCGCGGCTTCCCGCATATCCCCGGCCAGGATGCCGTACTGCGTTACGCCACCAAGGACGGCGGGCACGAGGGGTCCGTGCTATGATGAATAAGCGCCCGGTGGCGCGGCTGTTCCTATGGTACTTCGCTCGTCAAGGCCAACTACGTCGGATCCATTCGCGCAGCCAAATCTCCCCATCGGACAGCTCAACACAGCCAGCCAGGGTCAGATCGTCAATTATGTTTGCAAAGGTCGCAGGACTGGTCCGATTCATGTCGAATTGGGCAAGCGCTTCGTTCGTCAGTTCCCGAGCTTTCTCTTCGGATATCCGCTTTCTGCCGTCGTGGTTGTTCCACATCGTCAGCATCGCGGTGGCATGTTGTGGGCCTAACTCAACCTGCGAGGTCGAATAGAGGTCCTTCCAGATCACCAAAGCCCCGAGAATGATAAGCCATGGGCTTGTCGCCGCTCCTGCTCCGGTAAGTGCTATCCCGGGCAAGGATCCAATTAGCTTCCTCCAGTTAAGCGTTACGTTGCCGGGCTTGATGCTGACTCCGCCTTTGCGACCGCCATCGAAGACGCGAATGTAATCTATCCGACGTTCTACCTCTGGAATTTCGGGAGGTCTGAAGTGGCAGAAAGCTGCAATCAAGGCGTCCTTCGCCGCGATGGGCAGAGTTTCGCGATCGCCGATACCAGCGTCGATCTTTTCCACAAAGCCCTCGTGCCTCTCACCCGCCATCTGCAACCGCTCCTCGAAAAGAAAGTCTCAAAATAGCCTCATGCTGACTGTGACCAACATAGCCAACGGCTCAACTGCCGAGAAGAACAAACAAATCGTATCCGTTTCGCGGTCCTGGCTCGGCACGCCGTATCACGATCAGGCCAGCCTCCGAGGCGTCGGTTGCGATTGCCTCGGGCTGGCGCGGGGCGTCTGGCGCGAAGTCGCCGGTCCCGAGCCGTTCCCGATCCCGCCCTACAGCCGCGACTGGGGCGAGACCGGGCCGCGCGAGGTGCTGGCCGAGGGCGCGCGGCGCATGATGATCGAGGTGTCGCCCGCCGAGGCTGGTCCCGGCGCGCTGGTCCTCTTCCGCATGAAACCGCGCGCCATCGCCAAGCATGTCGGGATCCTTACAGGCCCCGCCACCTTCCTCCATGCCTACGAGCGGCTCGGCGTGATCGAGGAACCGCTCACCCCATCCTGGCGGCGGCGCATCGCCTTCGCTTTCCTGTTCCCACATCGCTGAGACCTCGACATGGCCACCCTCGTTCTCGGTGCCGCAGGCGCCGCCATTGGCGGTTCGATCGGCGGCGCGATCCTCGGCGTGAGCGCCGCGACCATCGGCGGCTTCATCGGCTCCACCATCGGCTCGGTCGTCGACAGCTGGATCATCTCGTCGCTGGCGCCCACCCAGCGCATCGAGGGCGCGCGGCTCGACACGCTGCGCATCACCTCGGCCACCGAAGGCGTGGTCATCCCGCGGCTCTATGGGCGCATGCGGATGGGCGGCAACATCATCTGGGCGACCGATTTCCGCGAAGAGACGAAGACCACCACGCAGGGTGGCGGCAAGGGCGGCGGAGGCGGCAAGGTCAAGACCACCGAGTATCTCTACTATGCCAGCTTCGCCGTGGCGCTCTGCGAAGGCCCGATCACCGGCATCGGCCGCATCTGGGCGGACGGCAAGCCGATGGACCTCTCCGGCGTCACCTGGCGCTGGTATCCGGGCGACGAGGCGCAGACGGCCGATCCGTTCATCGCGGCGAAGATGGGCGCGGCGAACACGCCCGCCTATCGCGGCACGGCCTATGTGGTCTTCGAGGAACTGGCGCTCTCGACCTACGGCAACCGCCTGCCGCAGCTTTCCTTCGAGGTATTCCGGCCGCTGGCCGACCCCGACACCGCCGAGGGGCTGACCCGCGCCGTCACCATGATCCCCGCCTCGGGCGAGTTCACCTATGCCACGCAGGCCATCCGCAAGACCGATGGCGGCGCGACGCAGGCGGAGAACCTGAACGCGCTGCCGGACGCGACCGACATGGTGGTCGCGCTCGACCGGCTGCAGGCGATGGCCCCGGCGGTCGAAAGCGTCAGTCTCGTGGTGGCGTGGTTCGGCGACGATCTGCGGGCGGGATCGTGCAAGGTGCGCCCGGGCGTCGAGGTGTCGGCCAAGTCGACGACGCCGGTCAGCTGGTCGGTCAACGGCGTCAGCCGCGCCAGCGCCTTCTTGGTCAGCCGGGATGCAGAGGACCGTCCCGTCTACGGCGGCACGCCGTCCGACTTCGCGGTGGTGCAGGCGATCCTTGAGATGAAGGCCCGCGGGCTGCGGGTCACCTTCTATCCGTTCATCCTGATGGACGTGCCGCCCGGCAACACCCTGCCGAACCCGTATTCCGACAACGCCGCCGAGACCGGCCAGCCCGCGTTCCCCTGGCGCGGCCGGATCACCTGTTCGCCTGCAGCGGGGTTTGCAGGGACCGTGGACAAGACCGCGACGGCGGCAAACCAGGTCGCGGCGCTGTTCGGCGCGGCGACAACCGCCAGCTTCAGCGTCTCCGGCCAGACGGTTTCGTGGACAGGCACGCCCGGCGACTGGGGCCTGCGCCGCATGGTGCTGCACTACGCCCATCTCTGCGCGGCGGCGGGCGGTGTCGATGCGTTCCTGATCGGGACCGAGATGCCGGGGCTGACCACGATCCGCTCGGGCGCCAGCACCTATCCGGCGGTGCAGGCCTATCGGGACCTGTCCGCGGATGTGCGGTCGATTCTCGGGTCCGGCACCAGGATCGGCTATGCGGCCGACTGGTCGGAATACTTCGGGCACCAGCCGGGCGACGGCTCGGGCGACGTGTACTTCCACCTCGATCCGCTCTGGGCCGATCCCGAGATCGATTTCGTCGGCATCGACAACTACATGCCGCTCTCCGACTGGCGCGACGGTTTCGAGCATCTCGACGCGGCCGAGGGCTGGCCCGCGATCTACGACCGCGCCTACCTGCAGGGGAACATCGCGGGCGGGGAAGGCTTCGACTGGTTCTACGCCAGCGCTGCAGACCGCTCAGCGCAGGCCCGCACCGCGATCAGCGATGGCGCCGCCAGCAAGCCATGGGTCTTCCGCTACAAGGATCTGCGCGCCTGGTGGTCGACCCCGCATTACAACCGCCCGGGCGGGGTCGAGAGCGCGACACCGACGGCGTGGGCTCCGCAGTCCAAGCCCATCTGGTTCACCGAGCTCGGCTGTCCCGCCATCGACCGGGGCACCAACCAGCCAAACGTCTTCTTCGACCCGAAGTCGTCGGAGAGCTTCACGCCGCATTTCTCGCGGGGCTGGCGGGATGACGCGATCCAGCGCGCCTATCTCGAGGCGACGTATCTCTGGTGGGGCGATGCCGCGAACAACCCGCTGTCCTCGGTCTACGGCGGCCGGATGGTTCATGTGCCCGAATGCGCCGCCTGGACCTGGGACGCGCGGCCCTATCCGTTCTTCCCGGCGCTGACCGACGTCTGGACGGACGGCGCGAACTGGCGGCTCGGGCACTGGCTGACCGGGCGGCTCGGCGCGGTGTCGCTGGCCGCGCTCGTGCGGCACCTCTGCCTGCGCGCCGGGCTGCCCGAGTATCGCATCGACGTCACCGGCCTCTGGGGCGCGGTCGAGGGCTACGCCATCACCGCGCTCGAAAGCCCGCGCGCCTCGATCACCACGCTGTCGCGGCATTTCGGCTTCGACGCGGTGGAGACCGAGGGGGTGATCCGGTTCGTCATGCGCGGGCGGGCCTCCGTCGCCACCCTCGCACCCGACGATCTGGTCGCCCCTCGTGAGGGCGACGTGCTGGAACTGACGCGGGGCCAGGAGACGGAACTGCCGCAGGCCCTGAAATGGCAGGTAGCGCGGGCCGACGAGGACTACGACGCGGCCCTCGTCGAGGCGCGCCGCATCACCGTGGACACGACCCGGATCGCCTCCGAGTCCTTCCCGATGGCCGTTCCGCCCGAGGAGGCCGAGCGCCGCTGCCGACGCGCGCTGATGGAGGCGTGGGTGGGCCGCGAGACGGCGGCGTTCCGTCTGCCGCCCTCACGGCTCGCGCTCGATCCGGCCGACGCGATCCGGCTGGAGCATGACGGGCGGCTGGTCGATCTGCGGCTGGTCTCCATCGCCGACGCCGAGGCGCGCGGCATCGAGGCCGTTCGCCAGGATCGCGCGACCTATGATCTGCCGCCCGGCGATCCCCGCGCGGCCTC
>PANX01000065.1 GCA_002707795.1 Maricaulis sp. | reverse complement strand
TGGAATTTCGACGGATCCTTCAGGTATTCGACGACTTCCTGCAGCTCGTCCTTCGCCTCGTCGACACCGGCGACATCGTCAAAGGTCTTGCGGCCGTGATGCTCGGTCAGAAGGCGCGCCTTGGACTTTCCGAAGCCCATGGCACCGCCGCGTCCGCCGCCCTGCATCTGGCGCATGAAGAAGATCCACACCCCGATCAGCAACAGGAAGGGGAACCAGTTGATCAGCATGGTCACCAGGAAATTGCCGTCCTGGTTCTCTTCCTGAACGCGGATATCGACATCGTTCTCGCGCAGGATGCGGACGGTGTCATTGTCCTGCGGCGGCAGGGTGGCGATGATCGTCTGGCCGGTCGCGGTCTGCGCCCGGATCGTGGCGCCCTGGATGGTCGCCTGGGAAATCTCGTCGCGTTCCACACGGTTGAGGAATTGCGAATAGGTGACCTCGCTGGAAGGCGTCGCGGGGTCGGAGGAATTCTGCAGCAGCTGGAACAGCGCCAGCAGCAGCACGAAGACCAGGGCCCAGATCGCGAGATTTCTCATTTGCATGCGTCAGTTCCGTTCAAGTTTCGGCCGTACACGACCGATATATGGGCATTGCGGAGCCATCTTGCCAGCCGGTGCCGCGGTGGAAAAGCGCGATCGGTCCGGAGCCTGAAGGCCGGGTAACCCGCCGCTGCGTCAATCTGTATCAAACCATACCGCCGGAGCGGCCGATAGAAGCCGAGTGCAAAATCTGTGCGCCTGCAGCGGCTCGATCTGCACTCGGCTGTCCTGGCTGCCCGGCACGCCTGCCAGCGCGACGACGTTACCCTCTTCAAGTCCACCTTCGCGCACGGCCAGAAGGCCCGGCCGGGCAAAGCCGGGAATTGCGTCGAGTATATCACGCCGATCAAGGCCATCATATGTCCGGCCCAGAGGTCCGGCCGCGAGGCCGGCGCCCAGCCCCGTGACGGCAAAGCGGCCGTCCCAGACACCGTCGGTCTCGCGGCTGCCGATGCCCGGACGGTCCACCCGTCCTGTGACGGCACCCGGATCGCGCACCAGCCAGGTGCATCCCTGCCAGGGCGCCAGCATCACGCCGCCCGCTGTCGCCCGTTTTCCCGCGGCCAGCGCCGTGGACAGCCGGCCGATCCCGCGCCGGCCCGGCAGGCTTTCCCGCCCGGAGACGGCCAGCACGGCGGCTTCCAGCACGGCGCGGCGGATCACCGGTGCCGCTGCGTCGAGAGCGTCCGGATCGATCCTCATCCCGCCCCAGGGCAGAAGCTCGCAGGCTTGCGCCGCGAGACGGGCCGCGGTTCGCAGTTCGGCATCGCGCAGGGCGGCAAGGTCGCCCGCCAGCTGCGCCAGCCGGGGGATGTCGAGACCGGCAGCTTCCAGAGCCGCAAGATGCTGGCGGATGCGTACGCGCGTGTAGCGGGTGTCGGCATTGGAGGGATCGTCGATCCAGCGCTCACCCTGCCCGGTCAGCCAGTCTCTCAGCGCCTGCCGGCGCATCGTGAGCAGCGGGCGGCACAGAATGACATCCCGTCCGTCCGGCCAGACCGGTGACGGGGCCACCGGGCGCATGGCCGCCGCGCNGCGCCAGCCGCCNCCGGCCGCAAGCCGCATGGCGAGGGTCTCGATCTGGTCGTCGAGCGTATGGGCGAGAAGGAGCCCCCTCGCCCCGGCATCCCTGCAGGCCCGGGCCAGCAGATGATGGCGGGCCTGACGCGCGGCTTCCTGGAGGCCGCTGGCCGGTTTGGAGCCGGTCCAGACGAGACAATGCGCTTCATGCCCCAGCGCTTCGGCGCGGCGCATCACGAAAGCCGCTTCACCGGCGCTTTCGCGGCGCAGGCCATGATCGACCGTCAGGACGTGAAGCGTGCGTCCGGTACGCCCTGCCCAGCGGCTCACTGCCAGCAGGAGGGCCAGCGAGTCACTGCCGCCGGAACAGGCGATCGCCAGCGGCCCGGGCGGGGCATGCCGGTCGAGCCAGTCGCCGGCCGCGGCCGCCGGATCGCGCGCCACGCTGTATCAGCAGCCGGCGCGAACCGCCTCGCGGGAGGCCCGGGCGCGCGAGGCCGCAGATGCGTCGGGGAACTGGCTGTCGAACCGCTCCAGCGTTCCGCAGGCATCCGCCTGCCGGCCCATGCCGTTCAGCGAGGCGGCCAGACGCACCAGGGCGTCCGGTGCCTTCTCGCCATCCGGCTCGGCCCGCAGCGCGGCGATATAGGCATCGGCCGCGCCGGTGAAGTCGGAACGCACGAAGAAGGTCTCGCCCAGCCAGTACCAGGCCTCGCCGGTGCGGGCGTGATCGGGATAGGCGTTCACGAACTGCTCGAAATCCACCTGGGCACCGCCGAAATCGCCTTCCAGAAGCTTGTCTCGGGCACCGCCATAGAGCGTTTCCGGGTCCGGCGCGGCAGGTGCGCGCGCATCGCCGGACGGCTCACCGGCCGGACGGCGCGGCGGCGCCCCCAGCACACCCGTCGCTTCGGCACGGGCCTCGGCATAGGGGTCGTCGGGATCGACCACGGCAATGTCGCGGCCGCTCTGCCCCGCCTCGCCCAGGCCTTCGCTCATCCAGGCGACAGCGTCTTCGTCGAGATCGCCGCGATCGCCGCGATCGACACCCTCGGCGCCCGCAGCGTCAGGACCGCCATCCATGCCCTCATACCCGCCGGGCGCGCGGCCGCGGCGGTCGAGCTGGGCCTGCAGCGCTTCGACCTGGCTGCGCAGCTGCCGGTTCTCGAAGGTGAGGCGTTCGGTTTCGCCGGTCAGCTCACGCATCTGGTAGTCCAGTTCGTCGAGCCGCCGCAGCAATGTTTCGGCGACCGGGTCCCCGGCCATCGACGAGGTCTCGACCTCGGCGATCCGGGCTTCGACGGCGTCGAGCCGTTCGGCCAGTTCGCGGCGGGACTGGGAATGAGCGGGCGCCGCAACCAGAAGAGCGGCAGACAGGGCGGACAGGCAGAGTGTCTTGATCATGGAAGGCACCATAATGACGAGCGCGGCAAAATTACGGCGTCCGGAGCGGTCTGCCGCCCCCGGACAAGCAGACGCCCGCGACATGATCTGCCGCGGGCGCCGGAATGCTTGCGGTCAGCGCGTCACCTAGTTGGTGTAGCTGCTGCCGACGATGGAGGTGGTCGCATTGCGGTTGATCGCCCAGCAACGTTCGCCCGACTGCGTGCAGCTCGGACGTTCCTTGCCGTAGGAGGTCGTGGAAATACGCGACGGATCGACGCCCTGGCTGACCAGATAGGCCCGGGCTGCATTGGCGCGGCGGGCGCCGAGAGCCAGGTTGTACTCGCGCGTACCGCGCTCGTCGCAATTGCCGGCGATCAGGATGCGGGCATCCGGATAGCTGGCAAGCCAGGCGGCCTGGCGGCGCAGGGTCTCGCGGCCTTCAGCCGAAAGATCATTGCGGTCCAGGTCGAAGAAGACACGGTCGCCCGCCGTCTGAACGAAATGCTCGGTCGTGCCCGGAACCGGGCCGGCAGGCTGGTTGGAGCCGGTATCAGCCGGCTCGACCGAGCGCGGCGGCTCGACCGGCGTGGTATCTTCCGCCGGCGGGGTCGATGCGCAAGCGGTCGCGAAAGCGCCGAGCGCTGCAATGGCAAGCAGTTTGATTTTCATGATGTTACACCCTCATCCGGCCAGTCCCGAAATGGGCCCTGGCCTACTCTCTCCACGACACGCGTGACACGGTTTGCGCCTGCGGCTCCCCCAACTGGCGCCGCTCGGCGGAGACGTTAAGCGGAAACCGATTACTCGATCAAGGGCGACCACGCCGGGTCGGAGGCCATTCCGCCCGTTGCCAGCCGCCGCAGATTGAATCCCGCCAGATCGATACTCCAGATTTCGTAACGCGTACCGTCCGAGCGTGGTTCCCCGCGCGTGAACAGCAGGACACGCCCGTTCGGCGACCAGGCCGGCGTGTCGACAAAGTAACCCTCGAACAGGATACGCTCGATGCCCGACCCGTCGGCGCGCACAACACCGAGCGAGAAGGTCCCGCCATTCTGCTTGGTAAAGGCGATCAGATCGCCCCGCGGCGACCAGACGGGCGTCGTGTAGATGCCGTCGCCGAAGGTAATGCGCTGCACATCCGTGCCGTTGGTATTCATCGTGTAGAGCTGCGACCCGCCACCGCGCGACGAGGAGAACACGATCCGCTGGCCATCCGGCGCAAAGGACGGTTCCACATCGTCGGCCGGATGCTGGGTCAGCTGGGTGAGGTTTCGCGTGCGCAGGTCGAACAGGTGGACATCATGGCCCGACCGGCCCTGGATCGACACGGCGAGCCGTTCGCCGTCGGGCGAGAAACGCGCCGACAGGCTCTGACCGTCCGGATTGAGGCCCGCCTGGCGCATGGCCGAGGAGAACAGCGCCTCCTGGCGGCCGGTCTCGAGGTCGTAGAGATAGGTCGTCGCCTGCCCGTCCAGGAAAGAGACGTAGGTGATTTCCTGCGAGTTCGGCGAATAGTTCGGCAAGAGCGCCATGTAGGAGCGGTCGGTCAGGAAGGACGGGTTGGCACCGTCCTGATCCATCCAGGCCAGCTGGCGCAGCGGCTCGCCGTCGGAGCCGCGGCCTTCGGAGACATAGACGATGCGCGTGTTGAAATAGCCCTCTTCGCCGGTCAGGCGCTCATAGACCTCATCGGCGACGCGGTGCGCCACGCGGCGCCAGTTCTCCGGTGCCGTGCGGTATTGCAGGCCCAGAAGCTGTTCTTCCAGACGCGTGTCCCACAGACGGAAAGCGACAACCAGCCGGCCATCATCCTGGATCGTCACACTGCCGACCAGAAGCGCCGAGGCGTCGATCACGCGCCAGTCGGAAAAGCGCGGGCGCAGGTCGATATTCTCGATATCCTCGATATAGGCGGCCTGATCGACCGGCGCGAACAGGCCTGACGAGGCCAGGTCGTTCGTCACCACGCGGGTGATATCCGCGCCGCGCGCGGCGGCCTCGTCGCTCGAGCCGACAAAGTCCGGCAGGGCGATCGGCAGGGGATCGAGATTGCCGCGGGTCACATCGACGCGCAGCGGCTCCTGGGCCACGGCCAGTCCCGCGAATGCCAGGCTGGCGAGAACGGCGGTGAAGACGGCGATAAGTCGGCTCATGCGGCGAAACTCCAGTCTGATCGATCAGCGGCTGTATAAGGACGGCGCGAAATTGACCTCAATTTGACGCCATTGCGAATAATGCTCCGGAGGCAACGGATAGGGCGCACATTGGTTCGCGGCCCGCAAGGCCCGTTCGCCTGCGACGCGGAGATAGGGGTTGGGCGAATTGAGCACGCGCGCCTGGTCGACCAGGCGTGGCGGACTCGTCAGTTCGCCATTGCGGTCGAGGCTGAACACGATCCGCACAGCCAGTTCGTCCGGATCCGGTGCGTCGAGGGAATTGCGCCAGCAGCGCGCCAGATGGCTTTGCAGCATGTCCTGCAGCGTCGCCGTCATCTGCTCGCCATCGCCGGCCGAACGGCGGCGTTCGCCGGTGTCGGGCGTACCCTGGTCGCGGCTCTGGGCAACCTGGCGCTCGATATTGCCCAGCATGTCTTCCAGAGACGGCTCGGCCGGACGCTGCGGCTCGCGGCGCACGGGTTCCGGTTGCGGCTCGGGCTCCGGTTCGGGCTCTTCCTCCTCGACCGGCGCTTCCTCAACCGGTTCGGGTTCCGGCTCGGGTTCGGCGTCAGGTTCCGGAGCGACGGGTTCCGGTTCAGGCTCGGGCTCCGGTTCCGGCTCCGGAGCGGGCGGCGGGGTCTCGATCGCGTCCTCGACGGTCTCTTCCTCGGCGGGCTCCTCTTCCACCGGTTCCGGCTCCGGAGCCGCCGCGCGCACATTGGTCACATCGGATACCGTGACCAGTTCGACCGGCACGATCGGCGTGTTCTCGAACACCTGTGCCGCGCGGGGCAGATAGACCAGCCCCGCCGCCAGAATGCCGGCATGTACAAGGAGAGAGAGAACAAGACCTCGCACGGATGGCTCCGCTACCGCTCGATCGGGTCCGTCACCAGGCCCAGATTGGTGAAGCCGGCCGCATTGATATTGGCCATCACGCGCGCGACTTCACCGTATGCCGCGCCATCGTCGGCACGGATGTAGATGCGGCTCTCATAGCCGGTGCCCGCAATGGCCCGCAGGCGCGGCGCCAGTTCGGCGAGTTCGACTTCGGTTTCCTGCAGGAAAATCCCGCCCTCGGCCGTGATGGTGATGGTCAGCGGCTCCTCGCCCGACGGCAGGTTGCGCGCTTCGGTTTCGGGCAGATCGACCGGCACGCCGACCGTCAGCAACGGCGCCGTGATCATGAAAACGATCAGCAGCACCAGCATCACGTCGACGAAGGGCGTGACATTGATCTCCGCCTTGGGCTTCCAGCGGGCGCGGCCGCGACCGGATCCGCCGCTGTCCAGGGAAACGGCCATGATCTAGTTCCCGTCCCGCTCGGCCAGCGCCGACAGCTCGTCGACGAAACCGTCCAGCCGGGCGCCGTATTTGGCGAGATTGGCGGACAGGGCGTTGAAGAAGATCACTGCCGGCACAGCCGCCAGAAGGCCCAGCGCGGTGGCGAACAGCGCCTCGGCGATGCCGGGCGCAACGACGGCGAGATTGGTATCCTGCGATGCGGCGATCGAGCGGAAGGCATTCATGATGCCCCAGACCGTACCGAACAGGCCGATAAAGGGCGCTGCCGAGGCGATGGTCGCCAGGATGCCGAGCCCGCCTTCGGTATTGGTCATCTGCCGGCCCGCTTCGGCACCGGCTGCCTTGGACACGCGGCCGCCGGCATTGTCGCCATTCCATTCGCGCAGCCCCGCCGCGAAGACCCGCGAAAACGGCTCCCTGGGGTTCTTGGCGAACTGGTCGGTCAGGGCGTCGAGCGACCGGCCGGCCCAGAATTCGCGCTCGAAATGGCGCGCCTTGGCATGCAGACCGCGCAGGTGAAATGCCTTGTCGATGGCAATGGCCCAGGACCAGACGGACATGAAGGCCAGAATGCCCATCACGCTTTTCACCACCCAGTCGGCGCGCATGAAGAGCGCATAGAAGCTGAACCCTTCGACGGCCTGCGCAACCTCGACGACACTCGATTCCATGAACCTACCCTCTGGATCGGCCGCTCCGTTCCGACGCGGCGAGACTAAACCGGTATGACACCATGCATATTGAGTGCCTGACGGCTACCCGGTCCTGCGGTCCGGCCCGCTATGCACAGCGAATAAGGCGAATTTCGGGAGGGATAGCATATCCGTGCGACGATCAGGACTCGTCGTTATGGGCCACTGTATGCGAGGCGACCGGCTGGATCGCGTCCCAGTGTTCCACGATCATCCCGTCGGCCAGGCGGAACAGGTCGCAGGCCCTGAAATTCTGGCCTGCATCGTCGAAACAGGAGAAAACCGCAACGAAATCGCCCTCGGCGACCAGATCGTCGATCCCGTGATAGCGAACACCGTCGCGCGGCCCGCGCCGGGCAATGAGTTGATCGAGACGTTCCCGCTCGCCGCTCGGTCCGGCCCGCAGAAGATCGAAGGCGACGCGATCGATGAAGGGTTCGAGCGTTGCCCGGTCGGCACCGGCCATCACGGCGGCGATGAACCCGCGCACCTGGACCCGGCTGGTCTCGGTGTTCTCCTGCGGCCCGTTCGCAATGGCATAGGCCGCCATCGACGATACGATCCGCTCTTCGCAGACCGGACTTACGGAAATCTGCCGGCGCACCGACATCAGACCGCTGTCGTCGGTCCGGATCAGGCTCATCGTCAGCCAGGCCTCGGCACCGCCTTCCGGCTCATGCACGGCTTTCACGAAAGTATCGGGCCCGTCCTGCAGAACACGGGTGACGGAAAAGCCGAAATTGGGCGGGCGGCCAGACATGCCCGCCTGCTTGTCCTGTCCTTCGTCCAACCGAGGCCCCCTTTTTCTCAACGTAACCCTCTACGCTGCGATGTCGCAAGCCCCTGCGGAAATGAAGGAATTCAAACCGACGGCCAGTCGGCATCTGCCGGAAGCACAAACGACGCCCAACGCTCCGCCATGGATCGCGGCGGCCGCTTGGCCCGGCCGGCCCCGTCAATACAGACCGCCTGCACCTGTGCACCGGCGATCGTTTCGGGGCCGCGGCGGATCCTCTGGTCGATCATCAGGCGCGCGCCCTTCTGCGGCCGGTAGAGGGTTTCGACAACAAGAACGTCATCCACCCGTGCCGCCTTTTCGAATTCGACATTCATCCGCCGGACCGCGAAGGCGAGCGGCTCGTCGGCGGCGGCCAGTTCGGAGTGGTGAATGCCGATGGCGCGCAGGCTTTCCGTCCGCCCGCGCTCGAAGAAGTGCAGATACCGCGCATGGTAGACGATGCCGGAGAAGTCGGTGTCCTCGTAATACACGCGCACCGGCAGCCGGTGAATGCGGTCCGGCCCGAAACTGCCGGATGCGGGCATCAAGTCTGTCATCGTTAATCCATTTTCAGCGTCCTGCCGCCAGAATGCGCAACGGGACGAGACAGGGATAGTCGGCAAGGGGGCCGGATGTCATGAGAAAGCTGTGGGAACTGGCATGGCCGCCGGTCCGCGACGGTGACATCCTGCGCGCGGCGCGCGAGCGGATGCTCAACATCATGGCGATCACGGTCGCTGTCCTTGGCGGCATCGCGGGCGCCCTCAACTTCGTCGAGAACATCGAGGTTTATCCTGTCCAGGCGAGCGCCGGGCTTGCCATTCCGCTCAGCGCACTATCGATCCCACTCATCGCACGCAGTCCACGGCTGGTTAAGCCGGCCGGCGTAGCCTTGTGTGTCGCTCTGTATCTGCTGGTAACCGGCATGATCGGCACAATCGGGGGCATGTACCACCCTGCGGCTATCTATTTTGTTGGCCTTCCGGTCCCGGCCGCTTTCCTGATCGGCCACAGATCCGGCCTTGTTGCCGCGCTGTTGTGCTGCCTTACCATGCTGTTGCTCTATTCAGTTGGCGGCCCAGGCGGTCTGATCGAGAACCCTTTCGAGGGCGATATTTCCGACTACCAGGTAGGCTGGACAACCGTCGTCCTCGTCATCCTGACACTCGGCGTCGGCATCGCTGCGTCCGTCTTCCAGCACGAGCTGGAAGGCGCCGGACGCGCGCTCGACCGGGCGCGTCAGAGCGCCAACGCTGCCAATCGCGCCAAGTCGGATTTCCTGGCCGGCATGAGCCACGAAATCCGCACGCCCATGAATGCGGTGCTCGGCATGGCGCAAGCACTGGAACAGGCCGACATCCTCGAAGCACACAAGCGTCAGGCCGAAACCCTGGCGCGGTCCGGCCGGCTGTTGCTGCGCCTGGTCAATGATGTGCTGGATCTGTCGAAGATCGAAGCCGGCAAGCTGGAGATCGAGGCCACCCGTTTCAATCTCGCCGATGTCGCGGGAACCGTGGAAGCGCTCTACGGCCCGGCGGCCCGGGAAAAGGGGGTCGGTTTCTCCATCGCGCTCAGCGAGGGGGCCCAAGAGGACCTGATCGGAGACCCGGTGCGGATCAGCCAGATCCTGAACAATCTGGTATCCAACGCCATCAAGTTCACCGCCGAGGGCGAAGTTCGCGTCGAAATCGACTGCGCGCGCGCTCCCGGCTCGCCGGACCGGGACATCCGGATCACCGTGCGCGATACCGGGATCGGCATCGCCGCGCCGGAGGTTGAACGCCTCTTCCAGCCCTTCACCCAGGCCGGAGCCGGAACTGCCCGCACGTTCGGCGGCACGGGGCTGGGACTGGCGATCTGCCGGCGCCTGTGCGAGCTGATGGCTGGCGAGATCGGTGTCGACAGCACGCCGGGCTCCGGTTCGACTTTCCGTGTCCGGCTGCGTGTGAATCAGGCTGGCGTTGCGGCGCCCGCGCTGGATTGCGGCTGCCCGTCGGCCCTGTGCGATAGCGCCCTGCGCGGCCTGCGGCTGCGCGTGCTTGCGGCGGACGACAATCTGACCAATCGCATGGTGTTGAAAGCCTTGCTGGCCGATGTGACGGAGACGCTCGTGATGGTCGAGGACGGACAGCAGGCCCTCGACGCACTCGCAAGCGGCGATTTCGATCTTGTCCTGATGGATTCCCGGATGCCCGTGCTCGACGGGATCGCCGCGACCCGGCAGCTGCGCGAACGGGAAGCAGCCGCGGGACGCGCACCGATACCGGTCTATGCCGTGACAGCCAATGTGATGCCGGCCCATGTCAACGAGTATCTATCCGCAGGAATGACCGGCGTGATCGCAAAGCCGATTTCGCGGGAAGCCCTGCTGGAAGTCCTCGGGCAGCATACACATGGCGCCGCAATGCCGGCCGTGGCCAGACGCAGCGCCTGACGGGCTGCNGTCTACTTGCCGAACAGGCCGGTCTGACCCGTGTTGCCGCTTTGCGGCGGCGCCAGCCCGAGATGTTCCCATGCCCTCGCCGCGGCCAGTCGGCCGCGCGGTGTGCGCTGGATGAAGCCCTNCTGGATCAGGAAGGGTTCGACCACGTCCTCCAGCGCGTCGCGCGCCTCGGCGAGTGCCGCAGCAAGCGTCTCGACCCCGACGGGCCCTCCGCCGAAGCTCTCGGTGAGCGCCCTGAGATAGCGGCGGTCCAGGCTGTCCAGTCCCAGCGCATCGACTTCCAGACGCCCCAGGGCGCGATCCGCGACAGGTGCGGATATCTCGGTTGCCCCTTCCGCCTCGGCAAAGTCGCGAACCCGGCGCAACAGACGGCCGGCCACACGCGGCGTGCCGCGGGCCCGGCGCGCGATCTCGCGGGCCCCGTCCGGCGTCGCATCGATACCGAACTTGCTGGCCGCCCGCGAGACGATAAAGCCGAGTTCGGCTTCGTCATAGAATTCCAGCCGGACAGGCACACCGAACCGGTCACGCAGCGGCGTTGCCAGCAGGCCAGCCCGAGTAGTGGCGCCGACCAGTGTGAATGGCGGCAGCTCGATCCGGACCGTGCGGGCGGAAGGCCCCTCGCCGATCACGAGATCGAGGCAGAAGTCCTCCATGGCAGGGTAGAGGATTTCCTCGACCGCGGGAGCAAGCCGGTGGATCTCGTCAATGAACAGAACGTCGCGCGGTTCCAGATTTGTCAGAATGGCAGCGAGGTCACCGGCCTTCGCGATGACGGGCCCCGAGGTTGCCCGGAAGCCGACCCCCATTTCCCGCGCGACGATCTGGGCCAGCGTCGTCTTGCCGAGACCGGGCGGTCCGGACAGCAGGACGTGGTCCAGTGCCTCTTCGCGGCGGCGGGCCGCTTCGACGAAGACCTTGAGATTGGCGATGGCCGCCTTCTGGCCCACGAAGTCGGAAAAGCTGAGCGGCCGCAGCGCGCGGTCCCGCCCGTCGCCGGTCTGCTGTTCCCGGCCGACCAGGCGCTCGTCATCATCGCTGTCGGGCATCTCGCTCATGACACCGGGTCTAGACCGATCCGCACGACGGAGAAAGCCGCCCGCATCATGGCGCCAGCTCCTTCAGCGAGAGGCGGATAACATCATTGAGCGGCGTATCCTCACCCTTGTCCCGCAGCACGGTGGCAACCGCCTGCCGGGCGAGGCTTTCATGATAGCCCAGATTGGTCAGGGCCGAGACCGCGTCTTCGCGCGAAGCGCCACCCGCCGGCGTCTCCGGTTTGCGCGGCGCCGTCCCGCCTGACGCCGTTTCCGGTGCGTGCGGGGCCAGCCCGATCGAGAAGCAGCGCCCCTGCGGCGGCGCCTTGTCCTTCAGCTCGGTCGCGATACGCGTGGCGAGCTTCGGCCCGACACCCTTGGCGCGGGCAAAGGTCGACTTGTCCCCCAGCGCGGCCGCATTGGCGATCTCGGAAACCGGAACGGTGTCGAGGATCGCGAAGGCCGCCTTGGCACCGACGCCCTGGATGTTCTGCAGGTGCACGAACCAGGCCCGCTCGATGTCCTCGAGAAAGCCGAACAGGCGAAAGGCGTCTTCGCGGACATGGGTTTCGATATGCAGCGTGACAGGCTGGNCCGGCNCGAGCCGGGNGNGCGNGCGNGNGGNGNNACCGACGAGATAGCCGACGCCGTTGACGTCGATCACCGCTTCGTCGGCGCCGACGGCCT
>PANX01000064.1 GCA_002707795.1 Maricaulis sp. | reverse complement strand
CCGCTCACCGGGCCTTGAACCCAGAACCCAAACAGGAAAGAAAGGCGAACAGACTCTACTAACGAACGGCCCGGATCAGGGGGCTGGGTCATTGCCTGGGAGATAACGCCTATGGCGGGAACTGAACCCGCTATAAAGCGGTGAGGCGAAAATCTCGTTCAGCTCATCCTGTGTGAACGGCCGGCGTGGCTTCTTCAGGCTCGACTTCGGAGTGGCGATCTTTACGGACGCGCCCGGCACGCCGTCGATATAGCCTTCCGCATCCAGCCAAATCAGGAAGGATTTTACGTAGCTAAAATACTTGCCCGAGGTCTTTGGGTTCAAGCGCTTCTCGCCTTCTTTCGCGGTCAGCTTTTTGGGATATTTCGGGTCAGCCTCGGCGCGCGGTTTCAGGGCCTCAATCACGTCCCTGACATCGCGAACATGGGCGCTCGTCAGTTGATCGACCGTGATCGCCTCGCCCCATGTTTTCATCGCGATCTGCAGGATGCGGATTTTCTCGTCGCGGGTTCTGAGCTTCCACGCCCTGGGGCCTGATGAGTACGCGTTGATATAGAGATCGACGGCCTCTTTGACCGGCAGCCCCGCCCCAATTGCAATTGATTGCAATCCCGGAACGCTGGGGGGCGCGGCTGGCAATTCTACCGGCACGAAGAGCTCGTCTTGCGGGCTGTATTTGCCCAGGATGTTGCTCTGGCGGAAGAGGGTGAACCGGGCATGCTCGATCTGCGCTCGCGCAATCCCCTCACACAGCGCCCGGAATTCATCGGTTCCAGGTGGCGGCATCTGGAAGCCGTATTCCTCAGCAACCGTCATCGCTTGGGTTCGGATACCAGATTTGAACGTGCGCGACTGGACCTGACTTTCCAGGCCGTTGATGAACTCTTCAGCCATCACCTCCTGGTGTCCGGCATCATAGTCCAGCTCGCCCTCCGCAATCGGCGCTGGGGAGCGATAGCTTTGGGCCAGATCGTGATAGAACGCCTGCGCGATTTCACGCGCATCGTCGATGCTTAAGTCCTTCATACGCCGCAGCTTATCGCAGAGCCCGTGAAAGGCGAGCGTGGCGTTTAGCACTCGCCGCGCCGCCAGCTTAGGATCGCGTGTTCTGACCGACCATCTGAGCTCTTTCCGTCGGAGCAGGCATTGGACATCTGCCGGGACCGGAAGGCGGACCTGGAAGCCCCGGCCACGCGCTACGAGATGCTGAACCCTGCGCCCGCTCACAATGCCGCCCTCTGGAGGGGGGATTGGAACAGGGAATTGGAACGTTTTGCTGGGGCCGAAATCCCTAGAAACTGTAGCCTATTGGGATAATAGGGGTTTCCAGAAAAGTGGCGGTGCTGTCAGACCAGCGCGGACGGGTCTGCGGCTTCCATCCGATGCAATCCCCTCGCCCTACCCGTCGGGAACCAGAACGCACTCCAATCGAATTCCAAGCTGGAGACGTGTTTCCAGTCTGTCGGCTTCAGCGGCGATTTCCGCCTCGCGGGCCGACCACAGGGCCGTACGGGCTTCGAGAATGTCCAGCACGGTCACGGCCTGCAGGTCACGGCCACGCTGCAGCCGTGCGAGGACCTGCTCCGCCGTGTCGACAGCGTCGCGGGTCTGACTCAGACGCCGCTCGGTTCTGATATTCCGGGCCTCGAGCTCCAGAGCGGCGCGCCGCACCTCGGCCTCGATCGCGGACAGTGACGCAATGCTGCCGCTCTGACGGGCCGCCGCCTCGTCGACCCGCGCCGCGCGCAAACCGCCGGCAATCGGCACGGAGACGGACACGCCGACACCGGTCTCTCGCCCGTCGCGTTCGCTGAACACCTGAAGGCCCAGCTGGGGGTCGGTGCGCCGATCATATTCAGCCCGCCGCCGCTGAAGCTGGGACCGCGCCAGTTCGAGGCGGGCCGCGCGCAGGGACGGGCTGGCATGCAGGGCGGCGGCGAGCGTGTCCTCAGCGTCGCGATCCACGCCGCAGGTCTCCGGCACAAGCCCGGCCGCCATGTCCGGGCGTGCCATGCCCGGGAAACGGGCCTCAAGCGCGAGCCGGGCCAGTTCGCTGTCCTGCCGGGCCGTTTCAAACGCGCTCTCGGCGAGGGCGAGATCCCGGTCCAGCCGGTCGACATCCACGGCCCGTCCCCGGGCCTGTTCGAGCCTCGCACGCTCGCCATCTCGCCGGGCCCGCGCATCTTCGACCCGACCTGCCATGACATCTTCAAGCGCCCGCGCCCGGTTCCATCGGACCCATAGCCCGGCCCAGGCGAGCGCCTCTGCCTGCCAGGCTGCGGCATAGCCCGCCTCGGCCAGTGCGATCTCTGTGCGGGACAGCTCAGCATCCAACCGGCGCTTTTCCGGCCAGCGGAAACGTCGGGACACGCCGAGCTCCCACTCCATGCTGTCGCCGGACGCATCGACCCGCCGCCGCGCCATACCGGCATCCAGACTGGTTTCGTACGTGCCCAGACCGGTCTGCTCGGCACGGGCCAGGGCAGCGTCGCGATCGGCCCGGGCGGCGGCGATGGCGGGTGCGTCTTCGAGCGCCGCCCGCACCTGCGCTTCGGCCGGCTGGGCATAGCTGGCAGCACCCCCCGCCAGGAGGACAAGGCCTGCCACGGCCAGAGTGGGCAAGACGTGTTTCATGTCAGCCGTCCGAAGTCTTCAACGGGTTCGATCCAGTAGGCGATCTGCCGGCGCGGACAGCGGGCCGCGATGACGTCCAGCACCCCGGCCACGGCCTCGCGCGGCAGGATCATGACGAACTGGACTGCCTGCATCGCACCGCGCACCCGCTCGCCGGCCGTGGCCAGGCGCATGTCAGCACCGCGCCCCTCGGCGTCCAGCATGGTGTAGCCGGGCACGGCATCGGGCAGATCGTCGAGAATGTCCGCGAGCGCCGTCCGGATGTCGCGCGGACACACCAGGCTCAGCTTGCAAAGGGACGGACCCATCGGGCGGCCTCCATGCGTTCGTCAGCCTGCGCCCGCTCCACGCCGAAGCGGCGATAGAGGAGCGGCAGGAGGTAGAGGGTGAGAAGGGTGGAGGAGACGAGGCCGCCGATCACCACGACCGCCAGGGGACGCTGGATCTCGGCGCCCGGCCCGGTGGCGAAGAGTAGGGGCGCGAGACCGAAGGCGGCGGTCGTGGCGGTCATCAGCACGGGTCTCAGCCGTCGCCGCGTGCCCTTGAGCACGATGTCCTCGACGGCGTGGCCCTGGGCACGCAGATCGTTGAAATGGGTGATCAGCACCAGACCATTGAGAACCGCAATCCCCAGAAGCGCGATGAAGCCGACCGAGGCCGGGACCGACAGGTATTCCCCGGCCAGCCCCAGCGCGATGATGCCGCCCACCAGGGCGAAGGGAATATTGGCCAGGATCAGCAGGGCCTGGCGCAGCGAGCGCAGGGTAACGAAGAGCACGATGAAGATCAGCACCAGCGCCACCGGAACCATCAGCGACAGCCGCGCAGCGGCCCGGCGCTGGTTCTCGAACTCTCCGCCCCATTCGATGCGATAACCGGGCGGCAGCGCATCCATCATGGCAACGGCGGCCTGGGCGTCCTCGACGAAGCCCACCAGGTCGCGCCCGGACACGAAAGCCTGCACGACCGCATAGCGCGAGCCGTTTTCCCGGTCGACGACGGCCAGCCCCTCGGCGCGCTCGACCCGGGCGATATCGCCCAGCCGTACCTCGCCGCCATCGGGCGCGGCGATGCGGATATCCTCGAAACCCCAGGGCGTGTCGCGATAGCGCCGGTCGGCCCGGATCAGGATCGGCGTGCGCCGCCCCGGCTCGATCACCTCGCCGGCGCGCACGCCTTCCAGCCGGCTGCGCAGCTCGTCCTGCACGCCCAGCACGTCGAAGCCGTAGCGGCCGGCCCGTTCCGGATCGATCGAGACCTGCAGATATTCGGCAAGATCGTTCGATGTGGTGAAGACGTCCGTCGCTCCGTCCACACCGGCCACCACGGTCTCGATCTCGCCAGCAATCCGCGCCAGCGCATCGGCATCGGTGCCGAAGATCTTGATCGCCAGATCCCCGCGCGACCCGGTCAGCATTTCGGAGACACGCATCTCGATCGGCTGGGTGAAGGAGGATTCGATGCCGGGGAAGTCCTCCATCACGGCGCGCATCTCGCCGACCAGCCAGTCCGTGTCCGGACCCCGCCAGTCCTCGCGCGGCGCCAGCTGCAGGAAGGCGTCGCTTTCGTTCAGGCTCATCGGGTCCAGGCCCAGCTCGTCGGATCCGACGCGGGCGATGACATGCTCGACCTCGGGCACGCGTTCGATCAGGGCGGCCTCGACCCGCAGATCGTCGGCCTGGCTCTGGTCGAGATTGATCGAGGGCAGGCTGGCCAGCTGCATCACCACGGCGCCTTCATTCATGGTCGGCATGAAGATCTTGCCCGCGCCCGCATAGCTCAGCCCGGCCAGCACCACGCCGGCAGCCGCGATGGCGTAGACGATGACGGGCAGTTTCAGCGCCCGTGCGAGCGTCCATTCGAAGGCCGGCCCGAGGATGCGCATGATGAAGGCCTCGCCGCCCTTGCCCGGCCGCAGGGTGAAGGCGGCCAGAACCGGGATCAGCGTCATCGCCAGCAGCATGGCGCCGCCCAGGGCGAAGACGATGGTCAGCGCGACCGGCGCGAAGAGCTTGCCCTCCAGACCCTGCAGCGTGATCAGCGGGACGAAGACCAGGCAGATGATCAGCGTGCCGGCCGCGGTCGGCATCGCCACTTCGCTGGCCGCGCGATAGACGGTGTGCAGCCGGTTCTCGCCGCCGCGTTCATTGAGGCGCTCGACCGTGTTCTCCGTCACCACGATGGCACCGTCGACGATCATGCCGATCGCGATCGCCAGACCGCCCAGGCTCATCAGATTGGCCGACAGGCCCACCGTCTGCATGAGCAGGAAGGTCAGTAGGGCCGAGAAGGGCAGGATCAGCGTCACCACCAGCGCCGCGCGCAGATTGCCCAGGAAGAGCACCAGTATGGCCACGACCAGGGCGACGGCGATCAGCAGTGCTTCGGACACGGTGCCCACCGCCCGCTCGATCAGATCGGACCGGTCGTAGAAGGGCACGACGCGCAGGCCGTCCGGAAAGCTCTGCTCGAGCATGGCGAGGCGTTCCTGCACGCCGCTGACGACCGCGCGGGCATCGGCGCCGCGCAGTGCCACGACGATGCCCTCCACGGCCTCGCCCTCGCCATCCATCGTCACCGAGCCGTAGCGTGTCAGCGCACCGATGCGCACATCGGCGACATCGCCCACGCGCACGGGCGCCTCGGCATCGCCGCGCACGACAAGCGCAGCGATGTCGTCCGTGGTTTCCGTCGCGCCGAGACTGCGCACGACCAGCGCCTCCTCGCCGTCATTGATGCGCCCGGCGCCGTCATTGCGATTGTTCGCCTCCAGCGCGGCACGCAGTTCGGGAATGCCGATCCCGGCCGCCACCATGGCCGCCTCGTCGGGCACGACCTCGAAAGTCCGCGCCCGGCCGCCCAGCGCGTTCACGTCCGCCACGCCCGGCAGGGTGCGCAGGCTCGGCCGGATCACCCAGTCGAGAATGGAGCGCCGCTCCTCCAGCGAGAGATCGCCGCCTTCCAGGGTGAACATATAGAGCTCGGACAGGGCGGTGGAGATCGGTGCCAGGCCGCCCTCGACCGTACCCGGCAGGCTGTCNCCGACCGCGGCCAGCCGTTCGGACACCTGCTGGCGGGCCCAGTAGACATCCGTTCCGTCCTCGAAATCGATCGTAATGTCGGCGATGGCGTATTTCGCCTTGGCCCGCATCACCGTCTGACGCGGAATGCCCAGCAATTCCATTTCCAGCGGCACGACGACCCGCGCCTCGACCTCTTCCGGCGTCATGCCCGGCGCCTTGAGGATGATCTTTACCTGGGTCGGCGCGATTTCCGGGAAGGCGTCGATCGGCAGGCGCAGCCCGGCCACGGCGCCGGCGACGGCCAGGGCGAAGGCGGCGCCGAGGATGAAGAGGCGCTGGCTCAGCGCGAAGGCGATCAGACGGTCCAGCATCGCCTAGCCGCCTTCCGCCATGTTCTTCAGCGCCGCCAGGCCCGACACGGCAACACGGTCGCCCTCGGCCAGCGGCGTCGCTGCGATCGTCACCATATCCCGCGTCCGCGTGAGCACCGATACCGGCAGGGCCTCGAATGCGGCGTCCCGGTCGACAAAGACGTGGTCCTCCCCGCCCAGGCGCACGACGGCCCGCGCGGGAAGGCTCAGCCCGGCCGCATCGGCGGCGGCCGGGAACAGCACATCGACCAGCGAACCCGGACGGCCCGACACCCCGTCGGGCAGGGCAACATGGACGGCCACGGCCCGGCGGGCCGGATCGATCATGCTGTCGATCGCCACGACCTGTCCGCTTCCCGGCGTGCCGGGGACCCGGACCGGCGAACCTTCTGCCAGTTCCTGCGAAAGGCGGGCCGGCACATGGACCCGCGCCCACATTGTCTCACCGGAGGTGACGGACACGATCACATCGCCCTCCGCCAGCCGGGTGCCGGCCTCGGTGGCGATCTCCGCCACCACGCCGTCGGCGGGCGCCCGGGCCAGGAAACGCGCCGGGTCCGCTTCGCCACTGAAATCGCCGAAACGGGACTGCATCGCGCCCAGTTCCAGCCGCGCGGCAATCGCCGCGAGCCGGCGTTCGTGCACATCCTCGCCGGTGGTCAGCCCGGCATCGAGCAAGGCCTCGGCCCGCTCCGCGAGTTCCGCGGTATGCTCGGCCTCCAGCCGCAGGACATCGAGCTCGGCATGCAGACTGGCCAGGGCGGGACTGTAGAGGCGCTGGACCGGATCGCCGGCCGCAACGCGCTGGCCCGGCAGGACCAGCGTATCGGCCACGATCATCCCGGCCGGCGCCACGACCGCATGGCGTTGCTCCGGCGGCACGGTCATGTGTCCGGTCAGTGCCACTCCGTCGTGACGGCTTACCCGCTCCGCCGCGACCGTCTCGATGCCAAGAGCCAGGCGTGCCGCCTGAGAGATCGCGATCGGGTCCGGCGCCGGCTGCGCCTGCGCACCGGTCACGGCAGCAGCGAGGGCAAGGGCCGCCAGGACCGGGCACAGGGCACGGCCGGGACCGGCCGCGAAACGGGCAAAGCACATGGGCATCATCCCCACGACGGAGTGGACACAGGCCGCCTTCGGGGGGAAGGGCGGCAAGCCCACTGTGCGACGCGGAGCTGACGTGAAGCTGACGCGCCGGACGTCAGTCCTGCGGGGGAAGGCTGCGGGTGAAACGGATCCGCAGGCCGGTTTCCTCCGGCCGACAGGTTTCCAGTTCGCCCTCATGGGCCTCGGCGATGCGATCGGCGATGGCCAGGCCCAGGCCGGCACCGCCGGTCGCGCCCTGGTCGGCACGGACTCCGCGCGCCTTGAAACGCTCCAGCGCGGCCGCGTCCAGGCCGGCACCGCCGTCGAGCACGGCGATCTGCGGACCCGGACCGGCCCGTACGACGACCTCGCCGCCGGCCGGCGTTTCGCGCAGGGCGTTGTCCACAAGCGTGCGCAGCGCACTGGCCAGGGCCTCCTCCAGGCCACAGATCCGCGCCGCACCGGCCGTTTCGTAGGACAGGGACTTGCCGTCATGAATGGCCCGGGGCGCCATGTCCGCGACGACGCGCTGGCCCAGCGCATCGAGATCGACTGGCACCTGGCGCGCCTGACCGCCCGGATTGTTCGAACGGGCCAGCAACAGGAGCTGGTCTATCAGCTCGGAGAGGGCCTGGACCTGCGCCTTCAGCGGGGCGGCATCCTCGCGCGGCAGGCGGTCGAGCTCCAGCGCCAGCACCGAGAGCGGCGTCTTCAGCTCGTGCGCGGCATCCGCCGCGAAAGCCTCCTGCTGGCGGGCATGGCGTTCCAGGCGACCGGTCAGCCGGTTCACGGCCTCGGCGAAGGGGTGGATTTCGCGCGGCAGCGCGTCCAGCGGGGCCCGGAAGGGCTCGCCGCGCGCACTGGCCTCGTTGGCCAGCGCCGCGACATCCTCCAGCCGGCGCGTGGCCGCCCGGATCACAAGGATGCTTCCGATCACGGACAGGCCGATGAAAACGAGAAGCGGGATGAGGACATGGTCCACGATCTCCGCCAGCGTGGCATCGAGCGGCGGCGGCGTGCTGGAGAAGAACCCGTATTCCAGCCCGACCAGGATCAGCAGCACGACCGTGCCGAGCACGGCGACAATGGCGAAGCCGGACAAGAGCATGCGGCGCAGCGAGGTCATTCCGCCACCTCCCCGAGATAATAGCCCACACCCCGCACGACATGGACGAGACCGCCCGCACCCGCTTCGGCCAGCCGGCGGCGAAGCCGCGAGGCGACCGCCTCCAGCGCGTTGGCACTGACCGTCTCGTCCCAGCTGTAGATCGCGTTCTCGATGGTCTCGCGCGGCACGACGGCATCGGGCCGGCGCATCAGGGTTTCCAGCAGGGCCGCCTCCCGGCGCCCGAGGCGCAGCGGCGTGTCACGGAAACGCGCCTCCCGGCCGGCCGGATCGAAATGCAGGGCTCCTACCTCGATCCGGGCCGGGTCGCGTGTGCCGGGCCGGCGCAGAAGGGCCCGCAGGCGGGCGGCGATCTCGTCGGGGTCGGCGGGCTTGACCATGTAATCGTCGGCCCCCGCATCGAGTCCGGTCACACGCTCGCCGATACTGGCCCGGGCGGTCAGGACAAGGACCGGCGCATGATCGGCGGTCAGCGCGCGCAGCCAGTCCACCCCGTCGCCGTCGGGAAGCCCGAGGTCGAGCACAAGGGCGTCATACCCCGTCACGGCGAGAAAATCGTCAGCCTCCGCGAGACTGCCGGCCGCGTCGCAGCTGAAACCCCGCCGGGCAAGCCCCTCCGCCAAAAGCAGCGAGAGACGTTCATTATCCTCGATGATCAAGACCCGCATCGCGCCATTCTACAGCACACGCCCTGCCAGACCCGCAAGCTAGACCGGCTGGCTGACGCGAAGCTGACCGGCGTGGGAGACAATTAACCGGTACGGACCAAATTAACCGGTACGGACCAAGCGATACCGGACCTGCCTCAAATGGCATAATTAGCCGCGTCGGCGAATGGGCGGGAAATTGGCGGGAGGCGTGCGGTCTCTGAAATCGGGAACACGCCTACGCCACGGAAACGCGGCGGGAATTGCCGCGCCGTCTGACAGTCTTCGCAAGGCCAGGGAGATATGGCGGTGCTGGCAGACTCGAGCGGATTGGTCTAGAAGTCCGCATTGACCGCGCATCGGGGCAATCAAGCGGATCGGGTGGCGTGGAAAAGCCGAGCCACAGGGGCCTTCAGGGACAGGCTGGGGCGTTCGACGAAGTGCCAGGACGCTGCGGCGACCGGCATTGTGACAACAAGTGCCGCGAGGCCCGTCTCAACCGGGCCCGCCCCCGGTTTCGCCACCAGTACGGCCTGCATCACGGGATAGTGCCAGATATAAACGCCATAGGACCAGTCCGGCATCCGGTGCCAGGTCGGCAAGCCGCCCAGCGGTGCAAAGGCGATCCAGAACAGGCCAGCCGCCAAGGCCAGGTTGAGGAAGGGTTCGGCCAGCGGTGAAGCGCCGGCCAGCCACCACACACCCACAGCCGCAGCAGCAGGCCAGGGTGAGACCGGCCAGCTGTGACGCAGGGCGTGGATAAGCATGCCGAGCGCAAAGGGAGCCGACAATCGCGCGGATGCCGTCAATAGTCCGGACAGGTCCTGACCGGCNCCGGACAGGAGCGCATGTCCGAGTGTTGTGGCCAGATAGAGGATGAGCGCCGTGCGGCGTGTCCATGGCAGGGGCGACAGCACCAGGACGCCGGCACCGATATAGGCCAGCACTTCGTAGCGCAGCGTCCACAGGGGCGCCGAGAATTCCCCGCTCCAGGGGTTGCCCGAAAAGACGCCAGCCGGACCCTGCGAGGTATCGAGAAAGCCCAGGACCTGAAGCGGAAACCGCCATGTCGCCGCAGACGACCAGTATTCGCCGGCGGTGACGGTCGTGACGAGCGGCCCCACCAGAAAGACAGCCAAAAGCGACAGTACGACAAGCGCCGGCATGATGCGCAGGGCGCGGGCCACGGCAAAGGAAATGGCGTTTTTGCGGCGCTCCAGACTGGCGGCGATCAGGAAGCCCGAGACGATGAAAAACCCATTCACCGCGGCATAGCTGAGCGACCATCCGTGGAGCGCCAGCGGCGGCGGTTGCCCGGGCCCCTGCGTCACGATTACCGCGTGTTCGAGCAGTACGGCGCCCGCCAGACCCAGCCGGATGAGAGTGAAGCGGTTCTGCGTGCCCTGAAAGGCATCGGCTATTGTCGTGCTGCGAAAGATTGGCGCCCCCATCCCGTTGATGGGGATACGCAGATGCGGCATTTCGCCCTCAACCCGCGTGGCTCCGAGGGACAGAAGGCGATCCAGCGTAGTCCCTGGTGTCTAGAATGAAGGAGGCTGTCATGACGACAACGGCCACGCAGGAAAGACCGGGTATTGTACCGGTCGGACTGACACTGTCCGCCTTCCTGCTTATAACCTATCTGCTCTGCATCGGTTTCGGACTGGTCGCGCCGGAAAGCCTGCACATGCACCGGGCGTGGGCGCCGCTTCTGCCGGGATTCGAATGGCTGACGCTCCGGGGCTTTCTGGCCGGCTCGGCCGGCGCCTATGCCTATGGCTGGTATATTGCCGTGCTGTTCGTGCCGCTGTGGCGCGTTTTCAACCGCCGCGGACGGGACTGATCGCGCTCATCATATTGCGGCACGGCGCCGGGCGAGTTCCATGCGGACCAGGCGCTGCAGGCGCAGGACGAGGAGAACGAGGCCGGCCAGCACCGTCACGAGCGCCAGGCCGGCGGCCGTGATCAGCAGCGGATTGTTGAAATTCTCCCGGGACTTGTAGTCCATGATGTGGAGCATCCAGAAGAAGTCGTAGAAGCGCCAGGCGTCATTGCGCCGGGCGTTGACCAGACCGGTCTGCGGGTCGACGTAGAGACGCGTGCCCTCACCGTCGGCGAAACTGATCCGCCAGGCCGGTCCGGCACGCCGGTATTCCCCGGCCGGCGTCTCGAAATACTCGACCGATGCAATATCGGCATCACCGGCATAGTCACGTCGGGCGACGACGCGCGCCATGTCCCGGTCGATCGGGGTGAGGCGTTCGCCGGAGCGGGCGTCTACGAGGTCGCGCGCACCGTCCAACCGCACAACGTCGTAGACCGGCCTGTCGAGCCAGGTCCCCAACGTGACCGAGCGGATGTCGTCGCCTGGGCCGGATGCCAGGACTGCGGCGTCGGGCGAGATAAGACCGTCCAGGCGGAGCGGTTGGTCGACGGTCGGCGCGATATTGTGTTCGCCGCGCACACGCTCGATCGGGATCACGCTCATCACCACGCCCCCCATAACCCAAAGAACGATCTGTATCCCCACGGCCAGCGCCAGCCATTTGTGAATGCGGATCGTCCAGCGCAGCAGAACGGTCATGCGTCTCGGCTCCGGTCATGAAAGCGGGTTCCGGCAGCGCCGGAACCCGAAGTGCGTGCAAGGGTGGTGGGAAATCTAGCCGTGATGGCCGTGGTCACCGGATTGCGGCGTGTCGTCGTCGCCGTGGTGGTCCGACCCTGCATGGCCGCTGCCGTGATGACCGTCCATATGCTGATCCATATGGTCCTGCATGGACCCGCCGGCCTGCATCATGCTGTGGCAGGCCCGCATACGCGTCCGGGTATCTTCGTCCATCGTGCCCATCCCGGTCATTGCCTCGTCGTCGGACGGGTCTGCATCGCCCATCCAGCGCTCATGCATCGCGCGGCACTCCGCCATCGTCATCTGCGGCATCTCGCCGTGTTCACCGTGTCCGTCATGATCCTGTGCCAGGGTGGGCGCCGACGCGGAAGCCAGCAGAATGGCGGCGCAGGCGGTGCGTAGATTCAAGTGGGTCATGATCCTGTCCTCGTTCTGATAGGAGCTATACCGAGGACTACGTCAGCCGGCGCCCGGCCCCTCATCCTCGAACTGCGCTTTCAGCTTTTTGCGGGCGCGATAGACCCGAACTTCCACAGCCTTGGCGGACAGCCCCATCAAGTCGCCGATCTCGGCCAGACTCATGCCCTCTACCGCCGAGAGGAAAAGCGGGGTGCGCAGCCCTTCCGGCAGACCCGCCATCAAGGCTTCAACCCTGCGAAGATCGTCGCGGTCCTCAACCTGGCGGTCCGGGCCGGCCTCCCCGGCCGGCATGCCGGAGAAATCCGTCTCCGCGCCGACCCAGCGCAGCACAGCCCGGCGGCGATGGTGATCGCGGATCTTGTT
>PANX01000063.1 GCA_002707795.1 Maricaulis sp. | reverse complement strand
CGACGCTGGTGGTGCACGAGAACCTGGCGCGCATCGTCGAGACGCGCGGCGGGCATCTGCTGCGCCCCGAGATGGACGGCTATAACCCTGTGGTCGCCGGCTTCGAGCAGGATGCGTTCGACTTCTGGTCGCGCTATGTCCATGAGGACCGCACGCGCATGCAGGCCTTCTACGAGGCTTTCACCGGCATGATGCACGAGGCCGGCGTGCGCCTGACGGTCGGTTCGGATTCCGGGATTATGGCCTCGCCGCATGGTGTCTCGACGGTGCGCGAGATCGAGCTTCTGGTCCGGGCCGGGCTGACACCGCTGGAGGCAATCCGGTCGGCGACCGTGCATCCGGCCGATGTGCTGGGGCTGGAGGGCAAGATCGGCTGTGTGGCCGTGGGCTGCTTTGCCGATCTGGTTCTGGTTGACGGTGACCCGCTGACCAGCCCCTCCATCCTCTACGCGCCGCGCGGTGTGATGCGTGACGGGCGCTGGCTCGACCGCGATGCGCTCGATGCGCTGGAAGAGGCCGGGCGGCAGCCCTCGGCGCTTCGCACCTGGTGGCGCCTGGGCCGGCATCTGCTGGCGATCCGCTAATCTTGCCTTGACGTGAGCACCAAAAGAAAACGCCCGGCTGGATGGCCGGGCGTTTCCTGACTTGTCCGGTGCGGCGAGGCTCAGCCCAGCGCTTCGTCCAGTTCCGGCAGGGCCTGGAACAGGTCCGCGACGAGGCCGTAATCGGCGACCTGGAAGATCGGCGCTTCCTCGTCCTTGTTGATCGCGACGATGACCTTGGAGTCCTTCATCCCGGCCAGGTGCTGGATGGCACCGGAAATGCCGACCGCGATGTAGAGTTCCGGCGCGACGACCTTGCCGGTCTGGCCGACCTGGTAGTCGTTCGGCACGAAGCCGGCATCGACAGCGGCGCGCGAGGCACCGACGGCGGCGCCCAGCTTGTCGGCGATCTTGTCCAGCAGGTGGAAATTCTCGCCGGATTGCATGCCGCGGCCGCCGGAGATGACGATCTTGGCCTGGGTCAGTTCCGGACGATCCGATTCCGACAGCTCCTCGGAGACGAATTCCGACTTGAACGGGCCGGAGGAGGCACCGAGATCCTCGACCGGGGCCGAGCCGCCGTCACCGGCCTTCTCGAACGTGGTCGGGCGGACCGTGATGACCTTCTTTGCGTCCCTGGACTTCACCGTCATCATCGCGTTGCCGGCATAGACCGGACGCACGAAGGTGTCGGCGCTTTCCACTGCGGTGATGTCGGAGATCTGCATCACGTCGAGGCGGGCGGCGACGCGGGGCATGAAGTTCTTGCCCATCGTGCTCGCGGCGGCGAGGACGGCGTCATAATCGTCCATCAGCGGGGTGACCAGCGCGTCCATGGCTTCCGCCGTCGGCGAGGCGAAGACGTCGGCTTCGGCGTGCAGCACCTTGGCGACACCGTCCAGCTTGGACGCGGCTTCGGCCACGCCGCCGGCATCCTTGCCGGCCACGAGGACGTGGATATCGCCGCCGATCTTCCTGGCGGCGGTGATCACGGCGCGGGTGGCGTCGTTGAGCGCGCTGTTGTCGTGCTCGGCAATAACGAGAACCGTCATGATCAGATCACTCCCGCTTCATTCTTCAGCTTGTCGACCAGCTCGGCGACGCTCTCCACCTTGATACCGGCTTCGCGCTTCGGCGGTTCGGAAACCTTCACGACTTCCAGACGCTTGGCGATATCGACGCCGAAATCGTCCGGAGACTTGGTGTCGATCGGCTTGCGCTTGGCCTTCATGATGTTCGGCAGCGAGGCGTAGCGCGGCTCGTTCAGGCGCAGGTCGGTGGTGATCACGGCCGGCAGTTCCAGCGCGATCGTCTGCAGGCCGCCATCGACCTCGCGGGTCACGGTGGCCTTGCCGTCGGCGATCTCGACCTTGGAGGCGAAGGTGCCCTGCGGCCAGTCCAGCAGTGCGGCCAGCATCTGGCCGGTCTGGTTGGCGTCGTCATCGATCGCCTGCTTGCCCAGCAGCACGATCTCCGGCTTCTCCTCGTCGGTCACGGCCTTCAGCAGCTTGGCGACGGCGAGCGGTTCGACGGTCTCGTCGGTCTGGATCAGGATGCCGCGGTCGGCGCCCATGGCGAGGGCGGTCCGCAGGGTCTCCTGGGCCTGCGCCGGTCCGATGGACACGACGACGATTTCTTCCGCGACGCCCTTTTCCTTCAGGCGGATCGCTTCCTCGACGGCGATCTCGCAGAAGGGGTTCATGGACATCTTCACATTCGCGAGGTCGACGCCCGTTTGATCGGGCTTCACGCGGACCTTCACGTTGTAATCGACGACCCGTTTGACGGGGACGAGAATCTTCATGCTGGGGCTCCGGTTGGCCGCGCGCGGGATATTCTGCGCACCTACAAAGAACAGGCGGCGAAACTGCCTTCGCGCGTGCGGTAAGTCAATGCAGCCCGCTGGCTTACGCGTGCGTCAATTCGCACCTGGCATGTGGATTCGGGTATGCCGGTGCGGCTGGTCGCGGCTGCATTTTTGGGCGCTGCGCCAGCGCTGAAATGCTGCGGTGCGGTGTGATCTGAAGGACTCGATTCGAGCTTCAGGTACGTTTTGCGCTCAGCGCGCCAGGCATAAAAAGAGGGCGCTTCCGGCCGGAAGCGCCCTCGATCGACCAGTGTCGTTGCGATGCGGTTATTCCGCCGCAGCGACCAGCTCGGTGGAGATGAAGAGTTCGATCTCGTCGGAGACGTAGGGGACGGCGAAGCCCATATCCCATTCCGAACGCATCAGGGAGCCAGTGGCGGTGAAGCCGGCCTTGGTATTGCCCTCCTGGGTCTCGCCGACCTGGTTCAGGGTGACGTCGAGCGTGACCGGTGCGGTGACGCCGTTCATCGTCAGATCGCCGGTCATCGTGCCGGTCTCGCCATCCTCGGTCTCGAAGCCGGTGGCGACGAAATGCGCCGTCGGATTGGTCTCCAGGCCGAAGAAGTCGTCCGAGGCGAGGTGGCCCAGGAAACGCTCCTGGTTGGCGCCGGCCCAGATGCCGCCGACCAGGTTGAAGGTGATGTCGACCGTCGAGGCGGACGGGTCTTCCAGGTCGAGGTCCAGCGTGCCGTCATAATCGGTGAACTGGAGCGACTGGGTGGAATAGCCCTGGTGCACCCAGGAGGCCTGGATGATCGTGTGGGACTTGTCGAACTCGAACGAAACCGGTTCGGCCTGGGCGGCGGCACCGATCAGGACGAGGGCGGCAGTGGCAGTCAGAAAGCGGGTCATGCGGGTCTCCGGATGAGCTGAATTGTCGCACCCAGAGATAGGCGATCTGCAGCGCATGTCGACCGGGCAGATATCACTTTCGTGTTTCCTGCGCGGAAACAATCGCGTGGCTAGCGGTCTTTTCCCGGCACCCAAAGCACATCGCCGCCGGTCTCCAGATTGGCGATCCGGGCCATCACGAACAACAGGTCGGACAGGCGGTTGGCGTATTTCAGCGCCTGCGGATTGATCCGCGCGCCGGACGCAATCAGGGCGGAGATCCTGCGCTCGGCGCGGCGGCAGACCGTGCGCGAAAAGTGCAGGCGCGCGGCGGCTTCGCTGCCGGCCGGCAGGATGAAGGAATTCAGCGGTTCCAGGCGCGCATTCAGCCGGTCTATCGCCGCCTCCAGGCGCTCGACCTGCCCGGCGGTCACGCGCAGGGGCTCGAAGTCCGGCGGCGTATCGCTCTCGGGCACGCACAGATCGGCGCCCAGATCGAACAGGTCGTTCTGGATGCGCGCCAGATCCTCATCCAGCTCGTGCCCGGCGCCCAGCGCCGCGCGGGCAAGGCCGAGGGAGGAATTCGTCTCGTCGATATCCCCGTAGGCATCGACCCGCGGGTCATGCTTGACTGTTTCGGACATGTCGCCGAGCCGGGTGGTACCGGCGTCGCCGGTGCGGGTGTAGATTTTTGTCAGTCGGACCATGTCCGCCTGTCTAGCGCCCCGGCGCCGCGCGCGAAAGCCCGGCCGGCAAACCGGAGGATATCCATGCTGTCACCGCTCTGCCTCGCCGCCGCACCCGTCATCATGCTGCAGGCCGTTGCCCCGGCTGCTCAGGACGCCGCGCTCGCGGTGACGGCCGAACAGCTGATCGCGGAAACCGGATCGCCGGGCGCGGCGGTCATGGTGGCGCGCGGCGGGGATATCCGCATCGGCACGGCCGGCGTGCGGGCCCGCGGCAGCGATGCCGCGATCGCGCCGGACGATCTCTGGCATATCGGATCGGATACCAAGGCGATGACGGCGACCCTGGTGGCCCGTCTGGCCGAGCGCGGCGTGATCGGCTGGGACGACACGATCGGGGAGCATCTGGGCAATCGCGTCGAGGAAATCCATCCCGCCTATCGCGACATGACCTTCCGCCACCTTCTCTCGCACCGTGCCGGGCTGGACGCCAATCCGGGCATGCTGGCCCTGGTCGGTTTCGCCACCAGTGACGCGCCCCTGGGTGAGCAGCGTCTGGACTATGCCGCCAACATGCTCGCCCGCGAACCGGCGGCGCAGGCCGAGACGGAATTTCTCTATTCCAATGCCGGCTATGTGATCGCCGGGGCGATGCTGGAACAGGTGACGGGCGAGAGCTGGGAAGAGCTGATCCGCACCGAAGTGTTCGAACCGCTGGGGATGACCCGCGCCGGTTTCGGCGCGCCCGGTTCGGCGGACGCGGTCGACCAGCCGCGCGGTCACCGCGCCGGCCTGTTCGGCGGGCTCAACGCCGTGGCGCCCGGGCCGCGTGCCGACAATCCGCCGGTGATGGGACCGGCCGGCACGGTGCACGCCTCGATGAGCGATATCGCCCGCTTCCTCAACGCACATCTCGACCAGCCGGAAGACTATCTCTCTGCCGACAGCTGGGCGCTGCTGCACACGCCGCCCTTTGGCGGTGAGTATGCGATGGGCTGGGGTGTCGGCGAGGGCGGTGTTCTGCAGCACGCCGGCTCGAACACGATGTGGTTCGTCGTGGTGGCCGTCGATCCGGTGGCGGGCGAGGTGCGGGCGGTGGGCGTCAATGACGGCCGCATCGACCGGGTGGCCGGCCCCGTGCGCGACGCGCTGCAGGGCCTGGCCGACTGANGGGGTCAGCCGCCGAAATTCTGCCGGACCAGGAAGATCGCGATGATGATCAGGATGGCGGAGAACTGCAGCACGATGCGCAGGCGCATCAGCTTGTTCGAGCGCGAGCGCGCCTTCTCGTCACCGCGATAGAGATTGATGATGCCGAAGGCCAGCACGGCCACGACGGCGATCATCGCGAGGTAGAGCAGTCCGGTGAGAATATCGTCGATCGGCGGCATCAGCTTCTCCAGCGCAGGGTGGCGGGCTTGACGGGGTTCCTGAAAGCCTCGCCCGTGTCGCGGTGCTTGTCCCAGGCCCGCTTGAGGGCGAAATACCATTTTGCCTGCACGTCGGCATCGTGGATCAGCATCAGCTTGGGATCATAGGCCAGGCCGACCTGCTGGGCGTTCACCGCATCGCGGTCCTGCCCGACAAAGATGGAGATACCCGTCTTCAGCAGGAAGTTCGGGATGGCGTGGATCAGCGGGTGGTTCCAGTAGACCACGATGGTGATGGCCGTGGAGTTTTCATTGGTCGGCGTCACGGCGGTGAAACCGGTGAAATGCCTGCCGCCGGCCTGGACGTATTCGGTGCGCAGGCCCGGGAGCTGGAAGCGGATCTCGGTCTGCGGCTCGCCCAGCAGGCGGTAGAGATAGGAATTCTTCGACGGGGTGTGCGGCAGCATGGTGAAGCCGCGCTCGACCGGGCCGAACTTCTTTTCCTTCTCGTGCACGGACTTGGCCGAGCGCCACCACCATTGCCGGTGGATATAGGGGATGTGGGCCGGGTCCATCAGGCCGATCACGGCATGGTCGACATGGCAGTTGAACACGTCGCGCACGACAAGGCGCGGCTTTTCGCCTTCCGGAATGTCCAGCTTCGGCGGCTCGACCGCCGGCGGTTTGTCCGCGTCTTCCTCGCGGGCGTAATAGATCCAGATCAGGCCCTGGTCCTCGTGGACCGGGAAGGCGCGGGTGCGGATCTTGGTGAGGTCCATCGCCTTCGCCTGCTCGGCGGTCAGCGAGGGGATGGCGGCGCAGGACCCGTCCGTGCGGAAACGCCAGCCATGATAGGGGCATTCCACATGCGTCTCGCCATTGTGCTGCTGGGCTTCGCCGCCGGACAGCAGGATGCCCCGGTGCGGACAGATATCCTTCAGCGCATAGGCTTTGCCGTTATGGTCGCGGCCAAACAGGACGGGCTGTCCCAGCAACTCGCGATGGAGGTGCTGGCCCGGTTTGAGCTCGCTCGACAGGCAGCCGAAATACCAGAGATCACGCACGAACATGGATCGCCTGATAGCGTGTCCGGTGCCGCCTGCCTAGCATGGAGACCGCATTAAACCTGCGGCATATCCGCTTGCGGGACGCCGCATGCGGGCCGTAGTCTGATGTCAGCGCTGGGGCGCGCAAACGGGGTGCGGCGATGTGGACACGCGCTTTGCGGCGTTTCGGCCTGGCCGGAACAGCTGCCCTGACCGCCATGGCCTGCTCGCAGCAGGATGCAGCGGAGACACCGGCCGCCGGGCTGCCCGCCGGCGTGCTTGCGGCCTTTCACGATCATCTCGACCGGATCAGCGGCGGCGCCCTTGTCTGCCGTGACGGCGACATTGCCGCCGCTGCGACGGTGTCCGGCGACATCAATGCCGATCGCCGGCCCGACTATGTGGTCGATACGCGCAGCCTCAACTGCCAGGCCCGCCGCGACGGCCCGGCCGTGGCCTATTTCTGCGGCACGGGCAGCTGCGCCTTTCCGCTGATCGTATCGCAGGGCGAGGCCTGGCAGACCGTCGCCCTGATGTCGGGCAATCAGGCGCGCATCGTGCAGCATTATCGCGAGACCCGGATCGAGATCCGCGAAGGCGCGCGCGGTGTGCCGGGCGGCGGCATCACCGTGCGCGAATATACCTGGCGCGAGGGCCGGCTGGTGCGCACCGGCGAGTGGGTGGAAGGCGTCGAGGCCCGGCGCCTGACCGACTAGTCGGACGCCTCCGCCCCGTTGAGCTGGTCGATATAGCCCGCGCCCAGCGACTGCTCGATGACCAGGATTTCCGGCTTGTCGAAACGCAGCGCGATCCGGCCGTCCTCGTAGAAGCGGAAACTGTCGCCGGCATAAACCGGCATGCCATAGGCCGCATCCATCGCTGCCTGCAGGCGATCGGATTCGCCGCGCCCGGTCAGGATCCAGGCCAGCACAAGCTGGCCATCGCCGAACACGAACTCGATCTTGCGTTCGAACCCGGCAACCGCATACCCGAAACAATTGATCTGGGTCTGTGTCGCCGGCTGCGTCGGCAGGCCGGGCGGATCGATCTCGCGCACCTGGACGACGGGGCAGGCCGCCTCGATCTCCGGCATCAGGGTCTCGAGGCTGGCGCCCGGACGCACTTCCGGCGGTATGGACACATCGAGCGGCGGGTAGTCCAGCGGTTCGCCGTCCAGCAAGGGGTTGTGCCAGGCAAACAGATTGGTGTGCAGCCCGTCGGCCGAAAGGATGTGCGCGGTTCCCGCGGCGCTGTCGAGCATCAGCCCGGCCGCCGGATAGGCCGTCCAGTCCTGGAAAGTGACGCTGTCGCCGGCGTGCGCAGTCAGCGGCGCCGTGTCGCCGCGGGCCTCGATCTGGACCAGTGCGCCGTCGGCGAGGGTGAAGACGGCCGCATCGAGCCGCGCGCCGCTGTCGAAGGTGAAGCCGGTGCACACGAGATGGGTTTCCTGCTCGCGCGCCAGCGGGAAGCCGGCGGTTGGCGGGGAGACGGCCTGCAGGCTGTCGCAGCGCGGTTCGAGTGCCTGTTCGACGCTCGCCCGGCCGGCGCCGAGCACCAGCGTTTCGTCGAAAGCCTGCGACGGCGCCGGACCGGCTTGCGTCGTGGCGGCCAGGGCCGCGGCGAGCGAGAGTGAAAGCAGTGGCATGATGTCCCCGTTCTGGATTGCGTGCGTTCTGTGAGGGTGATGCGTGGCAGCCGCCGTCCGGATGCGCGGCGGCGGATTAAATCCCGGTTATATGTGCGTTCAGGCGAAGCGCGCCCGGATATCCGCCGGTGTCCCGCCGGCCGCCCGCATGGCGCGCAGGGTGGCGGCCCTGTTGCGCTTGGCGAAGCGTTCGCCCTTCGCATCCGTCAGAAGCCGGTGATGGCGATAGACCGGGACGGGCAGGTCCAGCAGTGTCTGCAGCAGCACGTGCAGCGGGGTGAGCTCGAAGAGGTCGACGCCGCGGATCACATGGGTGATGCCCTGCAGGGCGTCATCGTGCACGACGGCGATGTGATAGCTCGTGCCGACATCCTTGCGCGCCAGCACGACATCGCCCAGCGGATCGGGATCGGCGGCGATCTCGCCGCGCCCCTCCTCGACAAAGCGCATCGCCGCAAAGCGNTCGCCCAGCACGTCGCGGCAGCGCGCCAGCGACAGCCGCCAGGCATAGGCCTCGCCCGCCTCGACACGCGCCGCTTCCTCGTCCGCGCTCATCGGTTCGGCCGGTCCGCGATAGACATCGCCGACGCCATGCGGCGCGCGGGCGATATCCTCCAGGATTTCCCGCCGCGTCTTGAAGCAGCGATAGACGACACCCCGTTCCTGCAGCCGCTGCAGCACACCGTCGAAATCGCCGAAATGCGCCGACTGGCGCCGCACCGGCTCCTCCCAGTCCAGCCCCAGCCAGGCCAGATCCTCCAGGATGGCCGCATCGAATTCCGGCTTGCAGCGAACCGTGTCGATATCCTCCATCCGCAGAATAAACCGCCCGCCGGCCTCGCGCGCCGCCGAAAACGCCGTCCACGCCGAAAAGGCATGGCCGAGATGCAGGTAACCGGTCGGTGAAGGGGCGAAACGGGTGGTGAAGGTCATGGGCCGGGGTCTGAACAAGGGCTCGCCCCGCTTGCGGGGGAGCTGTCGGCGTAGCCGACTGAGGGGGCGCCGCGCAAGCGGCACGCTGAAAAGTCCCGTACACCCATTCCCCTTGCCCCCGGCGCCCGCATCCCGCTATCTCGGGAGACGCAGACCATACCGGAGCCTTTAATGTCACGACCCATCGACGGACCCCGCCTGGCCCCGCGCGACGGACAGGCGCCGAAGAAACTTGTGATCTTCCTGCATGGATACGGGTCGAACGGGCAGGACCTGATCTCCCTGGGCCAGCACTGGGCGAAGGATCTGCCGCATGTGCAATGGGTGTCGCCGAATGCGCCGGACCCGGTGCCGGGCGCGCCGGACGGGTATCAATGGTTCCCGATCTCCAATCTCGACCCGCAGCGCATCGAGACGGGCGCCAGCGCGGCCTGGCCCATCGTCGATGCCTTCATCGACCAGGAACTGCACCGCTACCGGCTGAGCGAGCAGGACCTTGTCCTGTGCGGTTTCTCCCAGGGCACGATGCTGTCGCTGCATGCCGGCCTGCGGCGCAAGCGGCCGCTGGCCGGGATACTGGGCTTTTCCGGTGCCCTGCCGGGCGGGGCGCGCCTGAAGGAAGAGATGGCCTCGAAACCGCCCCTCATGCTGATCCACGGCGACCAGGACCAGGTGCTGCCGCTGGGCTTCATGTTCGACGCGCTCGAACATATCGCCGCGGCCGGACACGGCGCGCAGTGGCATATCTCGCAGGGCATTCCGCACTCGATCGGCCAGGACGGCCTGGAACTGGGCGCCCACTTTCTGGGCCGGGCCCTGTCGGGCCGCTATCTCTAGCGAAGGCAGGTCCTGCCGGGCCGACACGCAAGATTCTCAAGACCGTCATAGGCGTGTCACGAGAATGGCTGTAACCTTCTCCCGAGCTCGGGATGCGAGATGATTCGTCGAAACGAATCCGCCTCTTGAGCGCGACGGGAGGTGAGCTTTCAGGACGCCTGTCCAGAATACACACCCCCTCAGCGGCCGCTCCGGCGGCGTTGTCGAGGGAGGTCGCCATGCAGGTGCTTGACCGGGCGCCGCAGGGATGGCCCTGTCTGGTGCTGAATGCGGACTACCAGCCGCTGAGCTACTGGCCGCTGTCGACCTGGCCCTGGCAGGAAGCCATCAAGAACGTCTTCCTCGAACGCGTCGCCGTCGTCTCCCATTATGACGAGGTCGTGCACTCGCCCTCTTTCGAGATGCATGTGCCCTCGGTCGTGGCGCTGCGCGACTATATCACCCAGGACCGCTCGCCTGCCTTCACGCGCTATAATGTGTGGCTGCGCGACGGCTTCAAATGCGCCTATTGCGGCGCGCCGGGTGTCGACCAGCTGACGTTCGACCATGTCATCCCGCGCCGCCAGGGCGGCAAGACCAGCTGGGAAAACATCGTCGCCGCCTGCGGGCCCTGCAATCTGAAGAAGGGCGGCCGCACCCCGCGCGAGGCCGGCATGCCGCTGCGCCGCCCGCCGCAGCGCCCCAACATGCACGAACTGCAGGCCCAGGGCCGGAAATTCCCGCCGAAATTCCTGCACGAAAGCTGGCTCGACTATCTCTACTGGGATATCGAACTGGAACGCTGAGCCGCGGTTTCCGGACGACGCCATGCCCACACACATCGCCCTTCTGCGCGCCGTCAATGTCGGCGGGACCGGGAAATTGCCCATGGCCGGGCTGCGGGCGATGGCCGGGCAGATCGGCTTCGACAATCCGCGTACCTATATAGCCAGCGGCAATCTCGTCTTCGAAAGCGCGATGACGGCCGATGAGGCCCGCGCGGCGCTGGAAGCCGAGCTGGAGGCCTATTCCGGCAAGCCGGTAGGCGTGATCATGCGCTCGCCCGAAGCGATGCAGGCCGTGCTCGACGCCAACCCGTTTCCCGAAGCGGCGGGAAACCGCTGCATCGTGCACTTCCTCGACGCGGCGCCGCCGGCCGATCTGGAAGCGACGCTGCGCCACCGGGCCGACGAGCAGATCGCCGCCGGCGAGCGGGAAATCTACATCCATTACGGCGACGGGATGGCGCAGTCGAAACTCGTTGTTCCGGCAACGAAAACCGGCACCGGCCGCAATCTCAACACGGTGGCGAAACTGATCGCCCTGGCCGCCCGGACCTGAGCCTCCCGGCACTGGCACAGCGTGCAGCCCGGGAACTCCGGCCGCGTCCGGCCGTTTCACCTCCTGTCCCCAGCGAAGGAGGTTGGACATGACACATTTCCATCCGTCCGCGACTTGCAGGAATATTCTGCGCGGCACAGTGGCGGCTGCCGGGCTGGCCCTGCTCGCCGGCGCACCCGTACAGGCCGACCCGCCGCACTGTCCGCCGGGCCTTGAACGTCAGGGGCGCTGCGGGCCGGGCGATCATCACCGCCACGACCGCCGTGACGAGGCGCGGGCCTATGAACAGGGCTATCGCGACGGCCAGCGCGATGCCTGGCGCATCGGCGACCGGTTCGAGCGCGAAGAGTATGTCGTGGTGCGCGAATACAGCCGCTATCAGCTCTCGCCCCCGCCGCATGGCCACTACTATGTGCGCGTCGATGACGAGGTGCTGCTGATCGATGCGGCCACCCGTATCGTGGCCGATCTGGTGGACTGACCGGGACCGGTTTCCCGGCCTCCTTTCCCGGGGTGCAAAAAAATCTGCAGCACCCCGGGAACCAAAGTGTCGGGAGGCCGTTTCTCCGGCAAGAACGACGCAGACAAGAGAGCCCCGCCATGAGGCAGAAAATCCGGCTGTATTTCTACGCCATTGCCTTCGTCAGCGGTTCTCTCGTGCTGATCTTCGGCGGCGGCCCGGCCACGCCGTAACGCAGATCGGGAAGCGGGAAGGCCCGGTGCCCCCTACGTCCCAAACGCCACTTGGTGTTTCCGCTTCCCGATACCCTTCTCAACTCCCGGCTATTCAGCCCCCTCGGGCAGAACATCCAGAGCGATCAGCGCCGCAATGGCGGCCGGCCGGCGCCGGGCGNCATCGGCGCGCTCCGGCATGTCCATGTTCAGCGCAAACGCCCAGGTCTCGCCTGGGCGTTCCACCCAGCCGACATACCAGCCCGTATCCAGCGCTGCGTCGCGGAAACGCCAGCCGGTCTTGGCATAGAGCGTCCAGGGGCCGCGATCGTCCTCGCCCGTGGCGGCCTGCATGATGTCGCGGGCTTCGGCCATCGTCTCCGCAGACACCGGCAGCCGGTCCAGCGCCAGGCGTTCCAGAAAATCCACCTGTTCGCGGGCCGAGATCTCCAGCGGCCCGTCCAGCCAGTATTGCGTCAGGTCGGCCTCGCCGCCGATCGTCTCATTGCCATAGTCGAACCGGTCCAGCCAGGCCGCCATGGTCCCGCCGCCCAGCGTCGCGGTCATGCGCTGATAGACCCAGACCGCCGAGACGCGGAAAGCACTCGTCATGGTCTGGTCCTGATTCCAGACATCGAATTCACGCATCCGGCCGTCCCATTCGAAATGCGTGTCCGGTTCGGCAAAGCCGGTTTCCAGCGCGATCAGCGTGTGCGGGATTTTCGAGGTCGAGGCCGGCGGGAAGCGGATCGCGCTGCGGTCCGCATTCACCACCCATTCCGCACCGTCCTCGAGACGGCGGGCGATGAAGGTCGCGGTGTCCGTATCGACCCCGGCGCTGGCGAGCGCGGCGTCGAGATCCGGCGAGGCCGGCTGGGCGGCGGCCGGTGCCGCGTGAAACAGCGCCAGTGTGGCGGCGATGGCGATCATGGGTGTGCGCATGTGGAGTGTCCCCTTGCTTGATTGGCGGCCATCTCTTGCTGTCGCGGGCAGGCGAATTTGCGGCGCGGGCGGGGCCTTGTGAGGGTTTTGTCAGGGCGGCCGGTTTACACCGGGCGTTAATGCATCCTGTGCTAGCGTCGGCCATGGATGCCCATAAGGAGGTGTCGCCATGGCCAAGACGATGACATCGAGCTATCGCCGGATCTCGGACCATTTCGAGCCGGACCTGGTCGAGGATCCGGTCGAGCAGCGCAAGCGCCGCGGCCATCTCGAACAGATCGACTATACGGTGTTTGCCGCCAATCAGGCCGTGATGAGCAAGACGATCCATCACGTCACCATCGAGGATTTCCAGAACCTGGCCCTGTCCGCCTCCAAGGCGCGCGGCGCCTGGGTGGATGCGGCGATGTCGGCAGCACGCTCGCGCTCGCCCCTGTCGGAACAGGAAGTCCAGCGGCTGACCCATCTGCGCTCGGCCTATGACGAGCTGTGCGAGGCCTATGAGGCCATGCGGCGCATGGTGGAACGCGGCTATCTGCGCTTCCAGGCGGGCGTTCCCAAACGCGATTGAACCGGTTCGCGCATTTCGGGCACCTTTGACCTGACGGCAGGTGATCGTCGGTCAGGAGCGGTCCGGTGCGGCGCGACGTCCAGAGAATTTTCCAGGAAAGCCAGGTGCTTGCCGCGCAGGCGGGCGACCGCACGGCATTCGGGCATCTGGCGGCCTGCTGGCAGCCGCGATTGCTCGCCCATGCCCGGCGGCTGACCGATACCTCCGACATGGCGCGCGACGTGCTGCAGGAAGCCTGGGTGGATATCGTCCGGGGCTTGCCGCGTCTGCGCGACCCGGTCGCCTTCCCGGCCTGGAGCTACCGCATCGTGACGCGCAAGGCTGCACAGGCCGTCTCCCGTATCCAGCGCACCCGCCGCACCGCTCACGACCTGGCCAGCGATCCCGGCCAGGCGCGGGTCGAATGGCCCGAGGCCGAAGCCCGGTCCGACCTTGCGCGCGTCTCCCGGGCCATTGCGGCCCTGCCGCCGGCCCAGCGGGCAGCCATGGGCCTTCATTACATGGACGGTTTCTCGGTCGCCGAGATCGCCGTGGCGCTCGGTATTCCGGCCGGAACCGTCAAGACACGCCTGATGCATGCGCGGCGGAAAATCCGTGCCGCGCTCGAACCTGACAGAGAAGGAGACAGTGATGACACGCAGTGACAGCGAACTCGACGCGCTCATCGCCGAAGCGCTCGATGCCGACGACCGGGCCCTGCTGGCCGAGTTCGAGGACGAGCCCGGCTATTTCAGCCAGGCGCTCTCGGTATTCCGCGGCAAGCTCGCCTGGGTGATGTGGGTGGCCTATATCACCAACATCGCCGGGGCCGGGCTGGCGATCTGGGGCGCCTGGCAGATGTTCCAGACCACCGATCCGGTGATGACCGTCCGCTGGGCGGTGCTGATCCTGGCCTCGCTGGTGATCGGCCTGTTCATGAAGTCCAGCCTGGGCAATCAGATGATGACCAATCGCACTCTGCGCGAGATCAAGCGTCTGGAGCTGCAGATCGCCCGGGCAAGGCTGCCGGAGAAAGCCTGAGCGCCCGGCTCGGTCATTCACGAATGACAGTCATGCACATCACAGCACTGTGAGGGACTAACAATTGGCGCAATCGGTTCCTAAATAGGCTTCGGACGCGGCATCCGGGGGGCGTGAAAATGACGCATGCCCGCAGGCTGCCGAAGGGATAGGATGTCATCATGGCCAACGCACTTTCAGTCGCGCTCTCGCCCGAACAGGGCCTGTCGAGCTACCTGGCGGAGATCCGCCGCTTCCCGATGCTGTCCAAGGATGAGGAATTCATGCTGGGCAAGCGCTGGCGCGAGCACGAGGATCCCGAAGCCGCCGAGAAGCTGGTGACCTCTCACCTGCGTCTCGTCGCCAAGATCGCCATGGGCTATCGCGGCTACGGCCTGCCGGTCGCCGAGGTGATCTCGGAAGGCAATGTCGGCCTGATGCAGGCGGTCAAGAAATTCGATCCGGAAAAGGGTTTCCGCCTGGCGACCTATGCCATGTGGTGGATCCGCGCCTCGATCCAGGAATACATCCTGCGGTCCTGGTCGCTGGTGAAGATGGGCACGACCGCTGCCCAGAAGAAGCTGTTCTTCAACCTGCGCCGCATGAAGAGCCAGATGCAGGCCCTGGAAGAGGGCGATCTCAAGCCGGAACAGGTCGAGGCGATCGCCACCAAGCTGGGCGTGACCACCGAGGACGTCGTGTCGATGAACGGGCGCCTGTCCGGTCCCGATGCCTCGCTCAACGCGCCGCTGCGCGGCACCGAGGGTGAGGGCCAGTGGCAGGACTGGCTGGCCGATGACAATGCGGAAAGCCAGGAAGACGAGCTGGTCCAGTCCGACGAGTTCGATACGCGCATGACGCTGCTGCAGTCGGCCATGGGCGAGCTCAATGAGCGCGAGCAGCACATCCTGCAGGAACGCCGCCTGACCGAAGAGCCCAAGACGCTGGAAGAACTGGCCGACCAGTATGGCGTGTCGCGTGAGCGTATCCGCCAGATCGAGGTCCGCGCCTTCGAAAAGCTGCAGAAGGCGATGAAGTCGATGGCCGCCGAACAGGGTCTTCTCAACTAAAACGTTTCAAGCCAGGCCGGACACCGGTTTTACGCTTGAAAAACACGCGGTTCCGCACCTTTTTTGCGCTGTGCATGTCTGGACCTGACGGCCTTCGGCCGTTAGGTCTGCCGGCACACGAAAGGTTTGCGTATGCGTGTTCGCCTGACCCCGCTTCTCGGCGCTGCGGTAATGCTCTGCCCGTCAACGGCTCATGCCGAACTGTCCCGCGAGTACCGGGCCCTGCTGGCCGCCGCCGATGTCCGCCAGGACGACGAGGAATTCCTCGCCACGGCTGATCTGATCGCCACGGTTACACCAGGTGGCCGGTCCGATGTCCGCGCGGCTGTCGCTGAATTGCTGCCGCGCCGTCTCGATGTGCTGCGCGCCTGGGACCAGACCGCCCGCGACACGGTCCCGCTGGAGCCGGAAATCGTCCAGGCCGCCCGCCGCGGCACGCCGCAGGTTACCATCGTCGATGCGCCGGATACCGATGACGAGACGGTGGCCGCACCGTCCGGCGCCGGGACCACGGAGCATGACAGCGGCACGGACACGGTCGAGCCCGGCGAGGTGGAGGCGCCCCGGACCGCGCACTGGCCCGGCCGCATGGACTGGCTGCACCCCTATCACTGGGATGGCCGCGCCAAGGCAGGCCTCGCCGTCGACAGCGGCAATACCGACCAGACCAATTACTCGATGGCGCTGGAGGTCAGCCGGCCGCTCAATGGCGGCTGGGGCTTCGACGGCAAGACGGAATATTTCTACACCGAGAGCGACGGCAATGTGACGCGCGACCGCTGGCTGGTCGAGGCCCGCGGCGAGCGGCCGACGGTCGATGCCTGGAGCTTCTATCTCGGCTCCAGCTACGAGCAGGACCGCATGTCCGGCTTCGACTATACCGCTGTCCTGTCGGCCGGTGCGACGCTGCACGCCCTCGACGATGACCGCACCAGCTGGGTCCTGCGCGCCGGCCCCGGTGCCCGCCACCGCGTCCCCGCCGATGAGGGCGGCGTGACGCAATGGGTGCTCGAACTGGGCTCGGTCTATGATTTCGCGGTGACGGAAACCGCGCAATTCTCCTCGGAGACGACGCTGCTGGCCGGCCCGGCCTCACGCGCCGAGCAGCGCTTCAAGCTGACCACCGCCATCAGCGAGGACTGGGGGCTGGAGCTGGGCTATCGCGTCAAGCACGAGTTCGACGCCCAGCCCGGCCGCGAGGAAACCGACAGCCGGCTGGACTTCTCGATCGTCCACGAATTCTAGGCGTTCCCGAGTTCCGGCTGCCTTCTGGCGGACGGATCGCTAATTCGGGTCGGCCCTTGCCGACTTGCCGTCCAGAGCCAGACCGAGCGCAATGCCGGCCTGTCCGAGATAGTATGTCACCCACACCACCGGGCCGGCCCATTCCAGATAGCCGGTGAACAGCCGCACCGCGAGTACGCTGTCGGAAACCAGGAACAGGAGGGCGCCGGCCGTGGCCAGTGGCGGCACGCGGCCGATCACGGCGAGCACGGTCATCACCAGGATGATGCCGTTATAGATCGAGGCCGGCAGCTGGAGATCGCCGAAATAGGGCTGCAGCCAGCCCAGCATCACCACGCCATAGCCCGCCAGGGCGAGCGCCGCGATCCGGCTCCAGCCGCCGCGGCCGCCATCTTCCAGCCGGATGCGGGCGAACAGGAAGATGTAGACGAGATGGCCGAGGCCGAAGGCGGCAATGCCCAGCGGCAGCTGCGCCGGCTCCAGCGCCAGGAAGATATCGCCCAGCGATCCCAGGAAGAGCCCCAGTGCCAGGACGCGATGTCCGTGGATAAGGGCGAACACGGCCAGCAGCACGATGCCGGCGGCCTTGATCGCCACATCGGCGGGGTAGGGGGCGGAAAGGCCAAAATCGTCAAACAGATAGGTCAGGGCAAACAGGGCCGACAGGATCAGGACGATCTGCGAGCGGCGGTCGCCGGCCAGCGTGCGAAGCGTGGATGTCATTGCCTGTCTCCCCTCTGGGCTGCAACAGGCTAGACTGGCCGGTGCGGCGGCAAAAGGTTTCTTTGGCATGTGGGGAAGATGGGGATGGGGTCTGGCCGTGCTCGCCCTGTTGTGCACGGCGCCGTCGCGCGCCCAGCCGCCGCAGGCTGTCGCGGCTGCGATCGCGATGCTGGACGAACGCCCCCATGCCGGCGAGGAGGCCTGGCGCGGCCTGTCGGCGCGCAGCCTGCCCCTCATCGAGCCGCACCCCGGCGACGACGCGCTTGCCCGTGTCACCTTCATCTTCAAGACGGCCCCTTCGGTCAGCGGCGTCCGCCTGGACAGCGTCATCGCCGCGCCTTACGCCCGGCAGCCGGTCACCGACTATGTCGATGACTTTACCCTGCCGCTCCAGCGCATCGGCGAGACCGGAATCTGGTGGACCACGCTGGACGTGCCACGCGAGATCGAGGCGGTCTATTCCTTCCTCGTCTTCGACGGCGAGCGCTGGCAGCGCCGGTCCGATCCGCACAATCCGCGGCATCTGCGCGGATCCGGCGCCGAGGCCGTCCTGCGTCTCGACCGGGCCCCCGATCCGGCGCCGCAGCGTCCCTGGCCGTCGCGCCGCCAGCGCGAGCCGGAAGTCCTCTTCGTGGAGAGCGGCGCGCTTGAAAGACGGGTCACTGTGCAGCTCTACCGCAACCCTGATGCGACACTGATGTCACCGCTATTGGTGATCTATGATGCCTTTTTGTGGGGGGTGCGTGCCCCCGCCTGGGAGATCGCGGCCAACCTTGCGGCAGCAGGCGAAATCCCGCCGGTGAACCTGGTCCTGATCGACCAGCTCGACACGCTCAGCGAGACCCGTCGCTATGACGACCAGGTCGGTTTTCTTGCCGACGAACTCCTGCCTGCACTGGCAGAGCAGGGCCTCGAACCGGCGCCGGGTCAGGTCATCCTGGCCGGCGCATCCCGCCGCGGCCTCGCTGCCGCCCGGGCCGCGCTGCAGCGGCCGGAGGCGTTTGGCGGGGTGATCTCCTTGTCGGGGTCGTTCTACTGGGCTCCGGAGGGTGAGGCGGCGGAATGGCTGGGCCGGGACCTGCGGCCGGCCGGGCCCCGGGCGCCGCGCTTCTATCTGGCCGCGGGACAGCTGGAATATGTCGAGACCAGCACCAATGGCGGCCATGTCATGCTCGACGCCAACCGCCGTTTCGGCACCGCCCTGACAGCCGCCGGCTATGAAGCGGAGCTGGCGATATTCCCTGGTGGCCACGACATTGCCGGCTGGCGCCACGCCCTGGCGGACGGCCTGGTCGCGCTTCTGGGGGAAGATTGAGGAACGCAGGGCTCGCCCCGCTTGCGGGGGAAGCCCTGTTGTTATTTCGGCGGCTTGCCGGGACCGCGCGGGCGGGGGCTGTCATTGCCGATCCGGCCGGCGATGAAATCGTCCAGATAGGGCAGCCAGCCTTCCGAGCGCGTCGCGATATAGATCATCGGGCCGCCAGGGTTCGACCGGAAATTCGAGTCCGTCGCGACGATGAAATACTCGTCCCCCTCACGCACCATGAAGGGCGAACCCGAATCCCCGCGGGTGGTGTCGCAGTTGTGGGCCATGGTGTTGTCGTTGAAGACCTCGACAATGTGGCAGCCCAGATTGCCCGACAGGTGGGTGCCGGTATCCCAGCTGTAGCCGGCCTGGAACAGCTCCGCTTCCAGGGCCCGCTGCGCGCCGGCCGTATCGATCAGGCCGCGGGCTCCGACATGGCCCAGTTCTGCGCCGAGCGGACGGTCGATGCGCAGCAGTGCCCAGTCGGTCCCGTCCAGATCGTCGGTCGAGGAGAAGCGCTCTTCATCCCAGTCGGGGGAATTGAAATAGTCGATCACCCGCGCTTCCAGCGGACCGCCCTCGCGGGCATAGGCCGTGCGGAAGACGCCGCGCGCATCCAGCCGCCCGTCCTCGCTGATGCAGTGCGAGGCGGTGATCAGCACCGTGTCGGCGATCAGCGTCGCCGTGCAGGCGCCGCCGGCGTCGAAATCGACCTGGCCGATGACGGTCCAGGGAAAGACTGAGGTGTCCATGAACACCCGGTCGTCATGGCCGAAATAATGGTCGTTGATCCCCATCGGACGGTCGCGGCCGATGCAGTCGGCGCGGTCGGTGCGCTCGGCGCAGGTGCCGTCGCCCACACCTGGCTCATTGCACACGCCGTCGAAGGCGGTCTCGCAGCTATCATTGCGGAAGCGCAGATGGATGATCTCGCCGCAATCATTGAGGTCGGTCGCCTGGGTGCAGGCGCCGGTGCCGAAGCCCGGCTCGTCGCACTCGCCATCATTGGCCCAGCGGCAGGAATTGTCTTCGACACCCTCAACGATACGCCAGCAGTCGGAATAATCCGTGCCGCGTTCACAGGCGCCGGTGCCGAGACCCGGATCGTCGCACTCGCCATCATTGGCCCACTGGCAGGTGTCATTGCCGGTATAGCCGCTCGCCGCGGGCGTCGCGCCGGGCTTGGG
>PANX01000062.1 GCA_002707795.1 Maricaulis sp. | reverse complement strand
AGAATAGCACCCGACCAGCGCGACGCGCTTGTCGTCGCGGCCGGTGGCGCGCAGGTATTCGAGTGTTTCATTGTCGACCGGGAAGAAGCCGCAGGTCGCACCGTATTCCGGCGCCATGTTGGCGATCGTCGCCTCGTCTTCCAGCGACAGGTGATCCAGGCCTTCGCCGTAGAACTCGACGAACTTGCCGACCACGCCCTTCTTGCGCAGCATTTCCACGACCTTCAGCACGAGGTCGGTGGCGGTGGCGCCTTCCGGCATCTTGCCGGTCAGCTCGAAGCCGATGACTTCCGGGATCAGCATGGAGACCGGCTGGCCCAGCATCGCGGCTTCCGCCTCGATACCGCCGACACCCCAGCCCAGCACGGCCAGGCCGTCGATCATGGTGGTGTGGCTGTCCGTACCCACGCAGGTATCCGGGTAGGCGACGGTCTCGCCATTCTCTTCCTTGGTCCAGACGGCCTGGGCCAGGTTTTCCAGGTTCACCTGGTGGATGATGCCGGTGCCCGGCGGGACGACGCGGAAATTGTCGAACGCCTTGGCGCCCCATTTCAGGAATTTGTAGCGCTCGCCATTGCGCTCGTACTCGCGCTCGACATTCTTGGCGAAGCTGTTGGCCTGGCCGAAATTGTCGACCATCACCGAGTGGTCGATCACCAGATCGACCGGGACCTGCGGGTTGATGCGCTGCGGGTCGGCGCCGAGCTTGCCGGCGGCATCGCGCATGGCGGCCAGGTCGACCACGGCCGGAACGCCGGTGAAGTCCTGCATCACCACGCGGGCCGGGCGGTAGGCAATCTCGTGTTCCGAGGTGCGCGTGGTCAGCCAGGTGGCCATCGCCTCGATATCTGCCTTGGTGACGGTCTTGCCGTCTTCGAAGCGCAGCAGGTTTTCCAGCAGCACCTTCAGCGAGGCCGGCAGGCGGGAGACCCCGGTCAGGCCGTTCGCTTCGGCGACCTTGAGGTCGTAATAGGTATAGGTCTCACCGGCGGCGGTGAGGGTGCGCTTGCAGGAAAAACTGTCGAGAGAGGCCATATGCGTCATCCTCGTAAGGCGTCGAAGGGGCGGGGAATGCCCGGTGGGAGGTCGGCCATTTCGAAGTGGCCGTATGTTTTGGCGGGGTTTTAACCGGTGTGGGGCGCTGCTGCAATGCGGCGTTCCGTGCGTTGACGAACCAACCCCGCTCGGGCGACATGCTGGCCATGACGACCGCCCTTGCCGAATTCCCAGCCCTTGAGGCGCTGTCTCCGCAGACCCTTGAAGCGTCAGGACTTTCCCTGGCGCGCGGCGGGCTGCGGCTGGTCGAGGGCCTGGACCTGGCGCTCGCGCCGTCCGGCGCGCTCCTGCTGACCGGTCCCAATGGCACCGGAAAGACGACCCTGCTGCGCGCGCTGGCCGGTCTTGTGCGTCCGGATGCCGGTGCTGTGGCGATCGGCGATCAGCCGGCCAGCCAGGTTGCTGCCGATACGCTTGGCTGGCTTGGCCATGCGGACGGGCTCAAGCCGAACGAGACCTTGCGGCGCGCCCTGCGCTTCTGGGCAGACATGCACGGCACGCCGCGCACGGCGATCCTGCCCCTGATGCGCGTGATGGGGATCGGGGCGCTGATCGACCGGCCGGCCGGTCAGCTCTCGCGGGGACAGCAGCGGCGCGCCGGACTTGTCCGCGTGGCGCTGGCCAACCGGCCGCTCTGGCTGCTCGACGAACCCGCCGGTCCGCTCGACGGCGCCGGCCGTGACCGTCTCGCCGAACTGGTCGCCTGGCACCGCAGCCGCGGCGGCAGCGTGATCGCGGCGACGCACCAGACACTGGACTGGCCCGGGGCCGCCATGCTGGATCTGGGGATGTACCGGTGAGCCGGCTCGGTGCGGTCTTTGCGCGCGAGGCGCGGCTGGCCTGGTCGGGTGGTGGCGGCCCGGCCGGTCCGGCCGCTTTCTTCCTGGCAGCCATCACCCTTGCGCCGCTCGCGATCGGACCGTCGCCTGAACTCCTCGCTGCCGCCGGTCCCGGCCTGATGGGCTTTGCGGCCCTCCTGTCGGTGCTGCAATCGGCCGAGCGCCTTTATGGCGACGATTTTTCCGACGGCACGCTGGACCTCTATGCCCTGTCGCCGATGGGTCTGTCCCTGCTCTGCCTCGCCAAGACGCTGGGGCAGGGCATCGCAACCCTGTGGCCCCTGCCGGTGATCGTCCTGCTGGGCGGGCTGATGTACGGCGTGCCGCTGCAGCCGAGCCTGATGCTGGCCGCGGCGCTGGCCGCAGCCATACCGGCGCTGGTGCTCCTGGCAGGATTTGCGGGTGCGCTGGCAGCCGGTGTGCGCCGCTCGGGCCTGCTGATCGCACTGATCGCCGCCCCGATGATGGTGCCGGTCCTGATCTTCGCCGCCGGCGCCGGCCGGGCGGGTTTTGAAGGGGATGAACGGGCCCTGGCAAATCTCGTGCTGACGGCATCCGTGTCTTTGGGAACGATTGCGCTGGTACCGTTCGGGATCGCGGCCGCGGTGCGATCGCGGCTGGGGTGACGCGCTTCCCTCCCCACGTGAGTGGGGAGGGGGACCCGCCCCCGGGATTGGCCATAGGCCAACCCGAGGACAGGCTTCGCGGGGGAGGGGCCGCCGCGGTACGCGGCGGAATTTCGGAGGACAGCGCCTTTCGCGGCCTGTGGCCGCGACCCCTTCGACCCGATGCGCAGCATCGGCCCACTTCCCCGCTGACGCGGGGAAGAAAGAGTCCGGCCAATCCGTCGCACTTGCCGCCCGGAGCATCCCAAAGTAATCAGCGAAGCCATGCTGTCCTACTTTTCCAACCCCCAGCGTTTTGACGGTCTGGCCCGGCGGGTGATCCCGGTGCTGGGCGTCCTGACCGTGCTGTTGCTGGGCATCGGTATCTACCTGTCCTTCTTCGGCTCGCCGCCGGACTACCAGCAGGGCGATACGGTGCGGATCATGTATGTCCACGTGCCCGCCGCCTACATGGCGATGGCGCTCTATGCGGCGCTGGCCGGGGCGAGCTTCGTCTTCTTCGTCTGGCGCCACGCGCTGGCCGATGCGGCGGCCGAGGTGATCGCGCCCATCGGGGCCGTCTTCACGGTGCTGGCCCTGTTCACCGGTTCGCTCTGGGGCAAGCCGATGTGGGGGACCTGGTGGGAATGGGATGCGCGGATGACCTCCGTGCTCGTCCTGCTGCTGGTCTATCTGGGCTATATGGCCCTGCGCGCCGCGCTCGAGGATGCCCAGCAAGCCGCACGGGCCGGTGCGGTCCTGGCCATGGCAGGCGTCGTCAATCTGGTGATCGTGAAATTCTCGGTCGACTGGTGGTCGTCCCTGCATCAGCCGGCCTCGGTGATCCGTTTCGACGGACCTACCATCCATTCCAGCCAGCTCTGGCCGCTCGCCATCATGGCGCTGGCCTATACGATGCTGGCGGCGTGGCTGGTCTTCTACCGGCTGCGCTCGCGCGCCGTGATCCAGAGGGCACGGCAGATCGAGCGCCGCAAGCTGCAGGCGGCCCGTGCAGCGCAGTCGACGCAGGGGAGTGGCGCATGAGCGAATTCTTCGCGATGGGCGGCTATGCGGCTTTCATCTGGCCGGCCTGGGGCCTGTCTGCCCTGGCTCTGGCGGCTCTGGTGGTTCTGGCACTGCTGGAACGCCGTGCCGCGACCGGACGCCTGCGCCGTCTGGAGAATGACGAGGCATGATGCAGGCCATCCGCCTGGCCGCGCTGCTGGCGGTCCTGGCCCTGGCCGGCATGCTGGGCTGGCGGGTGTATCAGGACCATCACGCGCCGCGCGAGCCCCTGCCCGAGCTCACCCTGGCGCCGCTCGCCGGACAGGCGGCATTCGATCCCGCTGATATCGAGGGCGCCTACCTGCTCAATGTCTGGGGATCATGGTGTGCGCCCTGCCGGATCGAGCACCCCGTGCTGATGGCGCTCCGGGCGGAAGGGTATGCGATCTACGGCATCAACTGGCGCGATCATCCAGACGACGCAAACGCCTTCCTGGCCGAGCTGGGCAATCCCTATGCAGGCATCATGCAGGATGTGAACGGCGCATCGGCACAGGCGCTGGCGATTTCCGGGGCACCGGAGACATTGGTGATCTCGGCCGAAGGCGAGGTTCTGACCCGCTGGCCTGGACCGCTCACCGCCGATGTGCTGCGCAATCGCATCTATCCGGCACTGGATCGTGGCGCGCGTCGCTGAAGCATTTTCAGCAAAAGTGGGCACCGGTTTTGCGGTTCGAAAATGCGATCACTCAGGACCCGGCATTTTCAGCAAAAGTGGGCACCGGTTTTGCGGTTCGAAAATGCGGCCGCTCAAAAAGCCGGAGCCATTCCGTCGACCCAAATTGCGATGAAATGGCTCTAGGCGGACACCTGCTCCTGTGAGGCCTTTTCGGCCTTCTTCGCCTTCTTGGCAGCCTTCTTCGCCTTTTCCTTGGCCTTTTCCTTCGCCTTCTTCTTGGCTTTCTTCTTCTTTTCCTTGGCCTTTTCGCGCGCCTTCTTGGCCTCTTCCTCACCCTTCTCCAGGGTCAGGGCGATACGGCGCAGGGTTTCCAGGAAGCTGGCCCGCTTGTTCTTCGGCAGGGCCGACAGGATCGCCTTGTCGGCCTCCATCGCACCGAGCGTGGCGGCTTCAAGCAGGGCGCGCCCGTCATCGGTCAGACGGACCGCATTGGCGCGGCCGTCATCGGGCAGTTTCTCACGTTCCAGCAAGCCGTTGCGCACCATGCGGGCGACCAGCTCGGCGAGGGTCGACCGGTCGATCCCGGTGACCTTCACCAGCTCGGTCTGGGTCAGGCCCTCATTCCCGCCGGTGGCGTGCAGCACGGCAAACTGGCGCTGGGTCAGCTTGGCGCCGGCCATGGCCTTCATGAAGCGTTCGGCCACGAATTGCTGTGCGCGGTGGAGAAGGTGTCCCGGCGACTCGGCCAGGTCGAATTTTTTCGTGTCCGGCTTGTCCTGCGACATGACCCTCTCCGCCCGATCCCGATTTCATCCTAATGCGGATTTATAACGCGAAAATGACGTTGATCCGAGCACGGATTTTCGGCTTAAGCGCTGGCGGGATCGTCGCTTTTCGGCTGGTGCTTGAAGATCAGGGGCAGTTGCGCCGCGCCGAATGCCAGTGTCAGAGCGATGACGCCCAGCTTGGCATTGGCCCAGAAGGCCTCTGACAGGGCCAGCCCGTCGAACCAGCGCGCGCTTACCGGCACGACGCTGTCTGTGATGTGCCGCCACATCACTTCGTTCAGCCCCGCGAGGAACTGGAACCAGACCGCCCAGCGGATCGCCAGGATGGTCCAGGCGCGCTCGGGCAGTTCGAAAATGTGCTGGAAGAAGATCTTCCAGACATTCTGGCCGAAGAAGAGACCGATCAGGATCATGTAGGACAGGAAAAGGTTGATGATGGTCGGCTTGATGTAGATGAAGATGGGGTCCTGCAGCCAGATCCCCATCGCGCCGAAACCCAGGACCAGCGCCGTTGTGAAGATCAGCATGGGCGGGATGCGTTTCTCCATCCGGATCGACAGGATGACGGCCGCGGTTGCGGCGACCATGTAGGCGCCTGTGCCCCAGTAGATTGCGCTGTCCCCCGCAACGAAGCGAGCGAGATTGTAGACAACGATCCACACGCCGATCGGGCCGGCATCGATCAGGAGGCGCGAGCCCTGTTCGCTCGTATTCCGGGTCTGGGCCAAGATCGCGTCTCCCGCTCGGCTGGTTACATCATCTGGAGCAATACGAGCCCGGTGGCGAGGCAGATTGCAAGCACTGTCCGCCGCAGGCCGAAAGGTTCCTTCAGCACGAGGGCGGCCAGAACCGCCCCGAACACGATGGACAGTTCGCGCAGGGCCGCCATCGGGGCAACGGGTGCCGAGGCGTAGGCATAGAGGGCGAGCCCGTAGGTCGAGGCGTTGAATACGGTTGAATAGAGCGCCGGACGGGCCTCGCGGCGGGCCGCCGGCCAGAAGGCACGGCCCCGTCGCAGGATCGCTGTCGGCAGGATGGTGACGATGGACAGGACGAAGAACCAGCCGAGATAGACGAGGATGCGGCCGCTCTCGCGTACGCCGGAGGCGTCGATCACGGTGTAGGCGGCGGTCATCGTGGCAGCGGCGAGGGCCAGCAGCAGGACCTTCACCTTCGGCTTGCCATCGCGCTCGGGCCAGGCAAAGCCGATCAGCGCGGCGCAGGCTATGGCGAGGCCGGCCAGCTGACCGGCCGAGATGGTTTCCTGCAGGAAGACAAACGCTGCCAGGGCCGCAAGGGCTGGGGCGCTGCCGCGCATGACCGGATAGGCGAGATTCATGTCGCCATGACTGAAGGCGGCGATCATCAGCATGTTGTAGGCCCAGATCACTGCCGTGCCGGCCAGCAGGAAGCGCCAGACCTCCCAGGGCGGCAGGGGCTGGGTGACAAGCCAGGGCAGGAAGGCCAGGCCGACAAAGGCGAGGGTCAGGCCGCGGAAGACCAGCTTGTCCTCGGCCTGTTTGGTCAGAAGCGTCATGCCCGAATGCGCGGCGGCCGAGCCCAGCATGGCCAGCGTCGCGGCGAGCGAGACCGCGTCCAACCGCTAGTCCTCCAGACCCGCCAGGGCGCGGGAGAAGTCGCGGGCGGAGAAGGGCTGGAGATCCTCTTCGCCTTCGCCGATGCCGATATAGTGGATGGGCAGTTTGAACTTTTCCGCCACCTGCACCAGGGCGCCGCCCTTGGCCGTTCCGTCCAGCTTGGTCATCACCACGCCCGTGACATTGGCGGCCTCCAGGAAGGCTTCGGCCTGGGAGACGGCGTTCGAGCCGACGGTGCCGTCGAGCACCAGCACGACATGGTGCGGGGCCTCGGGCATCTTCTTCTTGATGACGCGGATGACCTTGCGCAGCTCGTCCATCAGCTCGGCCTTGTTCTGCAGCCGGCCGGCCGTATCGATCAGGACAACGTCATGTCCGTCGCGTTCGGCGGTTTCCAGCGCGTCGAAGGCGAGACCGGCCGCGTCGGCACCGATCTCGCGCTTGATCACAGGCGCCCCGGCGCGTTCGCCCCAGACCGAGACCTGTTCGATCGCAGCGGCGCGGAAGGTGTCGCCGGCGGCGAGGAGCGGGTTGCGGCCCTCGCGCTTCAGCTTGACGGCAATCTTGCCGAGTGTGGTGGTCTTGCCCGACCCGTTGACGCCGACAAAGACCACCACTTGCGGTGACATACCGGTGACATCGAGGTCACATTGGAGTGGCATTAGTGTCTCGCTGACCACATCTGCGAGCGCCGCGCGGACCTCTTCGTCGGTCACTTCCCGGTCGAACCGGTCGCGCGCAAGGCGTTCGGTGACCCGCGCTGCGGCGGGAGCACCGAGATCGGCCGCGATCAGGGCGTCTTCCAGCTCCTCCAGCGCGGCGGCGTCGAGCTTGCGCTTGGTGAAAATGGCGGTGACGCTGTCGCCCAGCTGGGTCGAGGAGCGCTTCAGCCCCTGCGCCAGCCGGGAAAAGAAGCCCGGTTTCTTCTCGCTCATCCGGCGATGACCCCCTGCAGTTCGCGCCCGTCATGCCCGGTCACGTCGATATCGACAAGGGCACCGGCCCGCGGCACTTGCGCTTCGGGGATGCGGATGCCGGCAAAATTGCCGGCGCGGGCAAAGCCCGGCTTCTCCACCAGGGCAGCGCTGACACGTCCGATCATGCCGTCGAGATGGCGCTGCAGCGCTTCGTCGGCCTTGGCGCGCAGCCGGTTGGCGCGGTCCTTGATGACGGCGCGTTNGAGCTGCGGCATGCGTGCGGCGGGGGTTCCGGGGCGCGGCGAGAACGGGAAGACGTGCAGATAGGCGAGCCGGCACTCGTCGACCAGGCCGATCGAGTTCTCGAACATCGCTTCCGTCTCGGTCGGGAAACCGGCGATCATGTCGGCGCCGAAGGCGATCTCCGGACGGGCGGCCTTGAGCCGTTCGCACAGCGCAATCGCGTCGCCGCGCAGATGGCGCCGCTTCATGCGCTTGAGGATCATGTCGTCGCCGGCCTGCAGCGACAGGTGCAGATAGGGCGCCACGCGCTCTTCTCCCGTCACGGCCTCGAACAAGGCGTCATCGATCTCGATCGCGTCGATGGAGGACAGGCGCAGGCGCGGCAGGTCGGGCACATGCTTCAGGATCGCCTGGACGAGGCGCCCCAGCGGCGGATTGCCCGGCAGATCTTCGCCCCAGGAGGTGAGGTCGACGCCGGTCAGCACCACTTCGGAATGCCCCGCATCGACCAGCGTCCTGATCTGGTCGACCACTTCGCCCAGCGGCACGGAGCGCGAATTGCCGCGGCCATAGGGGATGATGCAGAAGGTGCAGCGGTGGTCGCAGCCATTCTGCACCTGGACATAGGCGCGGGCGCGGCCTTCCATGCCCTCCACGAGATGACCGGCCGTCTCGGTGACGCTCATGATGTCGTTGACGCGCACTTTCTCGGTGCCGCCGAGCAGGGTGGCGGGCGCGAAGGTTTCCGCCTTCAGCTTGTCGTCATTGCCGACCACGCGATCGACTTCCGGCATCCGGCCGAACATGTCCGGGTCGACCTGGGCCGCGCAGCCGGTGACGATGATCTTCGCCCCGGGATTTTCGCGCCGGGCGCGGCGGATGTGCTGGCGGGCCTGGCGCACGGCCTCATTGGTCACGGCGCAGGTGTTGACCAGGATGGTATTGGTCAGCCCCTGCTCGCGCGCATGCTTGCGCATGACCTCGCTTTCCCACGCATTCAGCCGGCAGCCGAAGGTGAGAATGTCGAGGCCTTCATCGGTGACCGGATCCCGCGTCGGCGGCGTATCGGCCCCGGAGGCGGCGGGGTTGTCGTCATGGGCGCTCATGGAGGGCGGATAAGTGGCCACGCGCTGCCGCGCCGTCAAGCGGCGCGGTCAATTATGAGCGCGGGACGGGTATGCGAAATCGGCCGGCCGGGCAGCGCTTCAGCCGCCTGGCCGCGCCATCATCCGCCGTGCCCCTTCGCCGGTCAGCACGGCCCAGACGCCCAGCAGGGCGTGATAGATGTGCCAGTTGGCCAGGCCCAGCGTGGTGGCGTCGCGGCTGCCGCCGATCGCCAGCGAGGCAAAGGCCAGAAGACCGAAGGCTGCCAGCCAGACCAGACCCGCCGGCCAGTCGCGCCTTGTCAGCAGGGCGCCGGCTCCGGCCAGGCCGATCAGAAGCGCCAGGGCGGGCAGTACGCCGAGGAGCGTATCCGAGCCGGGGAAAACCAGCAGGAAGGCAATGAAAACGGGAATGCCCATGCGGATATAGCGGGTCACGCCCGCGGGAAGCCGGACGCGGAAAGCGGTGAGGGCGAGACCTGTGGCGATCAGGAGAAGACCCGCTGCGGCCGCATAGCTGCTGGCGATGCCGTGCGCTGTTGCCAGCGGGCCGTCGATCTGGCCCGAGGCAAATCGGATCGTGCCGACAAGGGCCGCCAGTGCCATCAGAACCAGCCCCATCCGGATCATCCGCACCTCGCCATGCCGCCGCTGCGGCCACAGGCGCCAGAGGCCGATTGCAGCGCCGATGACGACGAGGAAGTCGGTGAGGGCGAAGGCAAGATTGGTCATCAAGGAAAATCCCCAAGCAAGTTGTCATCCCGGATGGATGCCCGGCCTCGGGCCGGGCGGAAGTCCGGGACCCATAATCCCGGTGCTGATCCTTGCTGTCTCTGAGATCGCGTTTGCCAACGGCCGGATTTGGCGCGTATGGGTCCCGGCCCTGCAGCCCGCCTTCGCGGGCTATCCGGCCGGGATGACAAAGCGAAACTATTCCCCCTCCAGCGCGGCCGCCTCGTCCTCGATCCAGGCGAGCATTTTTTCTTCCAGCGCGGACAGCGGCATGGCGCCGTCGCGCAGGAGGACGTCGTGGAACTCGCGGATGTTGAAACCGGCGCCCAGGCGTTCCTCGGCCTGGCGGCGCAGATCGCGCATCAAGAGCTCGCCCGACTTGTAGGCCAGGGCCTGGCCCGGCCAGGAGATATAGCGCTGCACCTCGGTGCGGATATTGTGCGGGGCGAGGGCGGAGTTTTCCAGGAAGCAGGCTTCGGCCTGTTCGCGGGTCCAGCCCATATAGTGGATGCCGGTATCGACCACGAGCCGGCAGGCGCGCCACATCTCGTAGGTCAGCCGGCCGAAATCCTCGTAGGGCGTGGTGTAGAGGCCCATGTCGATAGCCAGGTTCTCGGTATAGAGGCCCCAGCCCTCGCCGAAGGCGGTGATATAGGTGTTTCGGCGGAAGTCCGGCACATCCTCCAGCTCGGCGGCAATCGAGATCTGGTGGTGGTGGCCCGGCACGGCCTCGTGCACGGTCAGCGCCGGCAGGGTGTAGAGCGGGCGCTGGGACAGGTCATAGGTGTTGACCATATAGCCGCCGGCGACGCCGTTCTCGAGATCGCCGCCCCAGTAGCGGCCGGTCGTATAGGTCGGCGCCATCGTGTCCGGCACGGGGCGCACGCCATAGGGCAGGCGCGGCAAGTGACCGAAGAAGCGCGGCATCTGGTCGTCGGCGCGCTTGGCGATCCAGGCGGCGTGCATCAGCAGCTCTTCCGGCGTCTCGGCGTAGAATTGCGGGTCGGTGCGCAGAAAGTGCAGGAATTCCGCGAACGTGCCCTCGAAACCGGTCCCGGCAATGACGGCGTCCATTTCCTCACGGATCCGGGCAACTTCGGCCAGGCCGCGCTGATGGACCTCCTCCGGCGAGGTATCCAGCGTCGTGTGGTAGCGCACCAGGGTCTGGTAGTATTCGCGCCCCTGCGGCACGTCGGAAATGCCCAGGCTCTCGCGGGTCTGCGGGATGTAGGTGTCGCGGAAATAGGCGAGCAGGTTTTCATAGGCCGGCAGGGCCGCCTCGGCGATGGCGGCCTCGGTTTCGGCGCGCAGGCGGTCGCGCTCGGCCTGGGGCATGCCGGCCGGCAGGGCGTCGACCGGGGCGATCAATATACCGGTCAGCGTATTGGCGTCGGCCAGCGCCTCGATCTGCGAGGCGGCAAGTTCGGCGATCAGGCGCGGCTGGGTGAAGCCGTCCTCCAGACCCCGGTTCATCCAGTCGATATTGGCCTGGAAATAGTCCGGCAGGTTGCGCAGGCGGGCAATCCATGCCTCGCCCTGTTCGGCATTGCGCGGCCGGGTCGATGCGGCGGCATAGGTCGGCGCGGTGAAGAAGCCGCTATCGTTCAGGAAGGGCGTGCGCGCGGTGTCGAAGGGCGCCAGCTCGACGCTGAAGCGCAGCGAATAATCCAGCACGTCGTAGGAGACGCGGTCATTGCGGTCCAGACCGTCGCGATCGATGGTTTCCAGCCGTTCCAGGAAGGCTGCTTCCTGCGCGGTTTCTTCGGCCTGGTGTTCGGCAGACACGTCCGGCCATTGGCTCATCGCGTCCAGATCGCCGTCGCGGGCCCGGCGGCTCAGGCTGTTTTCCCTCTGGAAGGCTTCATAGTCCTCGACCAGCGACGCAAAGGCCTCGCTGGCGGCGGGGTCGGCGGCGGGTGCCGCTTCCGGTGTGCTCTCGTCCTGGCGGACAGCTGCGGCGGCATTCGCCTCCGGCGTCAGGGAGCCTGCATCATTGCAGGCGGCAATCGCCAGGATGGAGGCGCCGGCCAGCGCCGCTCGAACGACCGGATGTGTCATGAAATCTCTCCCCTGTCGGTGCCCGGCCGGGTGCGGACACCGCGCGCAGAATGGCGCGCGCCTTTCCGCGGGGCAAGCAAAGCGCGCGCTAGCGGTATTTGCGCTGCAGGCCGACGCGTTTGGCCACCATGTTGTCGACCATGCGGCCGGGCAGGAGTTTGGGCAGGGACCAGTTGGTCAGCCGCTGGGGCACGATGGCATAGCGCAGGCGCGGCTTGTCCTCGGTCAGCGAACGGAAGACGCGGTCGGCGATCTTTTCCGGCGGGAAACCCTCCGGACCGTTTTTGGCCATCCAGCCGCGAATGCGCAGCAGGGCGTCATAGAAGCGCGTCTCGCGATAGGGCTCGGCGTCGATCTCTTCGGCCTTGGCCCAGATCGGTGTCGCCACTGCGCCCGGCCCGAGCACCACGACCTGGATCCCGTACAGCATCAGCTCGCGGCGCAGCGCCTTGGACAGGCCCTCGACGGCATGTTTGGAGGCCGAGTAAGGGCCGAGGAAGGGCGCGGCCATCTCGCCGGCGACCGAGGACATCATGACGATGCGGCCCGGTCCGCCTTCCAGGTTCTCATCCACGCCGAGCAGGGGGCCGAAGGCCTGGGTGACGCGGACAATGCCGGTGACATTGACGTCCATCTGCTGCTGGAAATCCTCCAGCGGCACGTTCAGCATCGGGCCGGCCACGGCGATGCCGGCATTATTGACCAGCCCGTCCAGCGTGCGCCCGGCGAGTGCCGTACGGACCGTCTCCGCAGCGGCCTGCACGGTGGCGGTGTCGGTGACATCCATGATCAGCGGGATGACGGCCTCGCCCAGCTCGGCGGCCAGGCGTTCGGCATCGGCGGTCTTGCGCACGCCGGCAAAGACCCGCCAGCCCTCGGCCGCCAGCCGGGCTGCACAGGCATGACCGATCCCGGTCGATGCGCCGGTAACGACGGCGGTGCGTTGCGGTGTCGGCATGGGACGTCTCCTCGTTTCCCCGCCTCAATCTAGGCCGGCGCCAGGGGAAATCCATCAGGAAAGAAAAACGCCGCTACCGCGGGAGCATACGGGGTGTTCGGAATGGCGCTTCGATGAGAACGATTCCGAACAACCCGCCGGAATGTCTGGATGTTGTCAGCGGTAAGCGCTGTGTGCGTTGACCCTGACACTTTGCGGCCTATTGTGCTGCACAATTACTGACATACCGCTTCGACGGGGGCGTCGGACGCGGCTTATCCGGATAGTTATCGAAAGGCTGCCTCATGGCTTCCGACTGGTCTGATCCGCGTCCCATGTCGCCGCACCTGCAGGTCTGGCGCTGGCACGCGACGATGGCGTCGTCCATTCTCCACCGCGCAACCGGGATCGCCAATTATATCGGCGCCGTCGCCATTTCCGTCTGGATCATCCTGCTGGCTTTCGGAGCCGAGGGCTGGGTGGCTTTCCTGTTCGAGGGCTGGATGGCCTGGGTGACGCGCTTCGGCCTGATCGTCCTGACCTATTGCATCAGCTATCACTGGCTGAACGGGCTGCGCCACCTGGTCTGGGATTTCGGCAAGGGCTACGACCCGGCCGGTTCCAACCTGCGCTCCTACCTCATCATCATTGCGGCGGTCATTCCGACGGCCCTTCTCTGGCTGAACCTGGGAGCGTGAGCATGAGCGATTATCGTACGCCCGCCTCGAAGGTCCGCGGTCTCGGCGCATCCGGGCACGGCGCGAGCCACTGGATTTCCCACCGCATCACCGCGATCGCGCTGTTCTGCCTCGCCCCGGTCTTCGTGTGGATGCTGGCCATGTCCGGCGCGCCGGACCCGCTGGCCACGCGCGCCTTCCTGGCCTCGCCGGCCGGCGCCATTGTCACCCTGCTGACGCTGACCGCCGGTCTCGCCCACATGCGCACCGGCATGCTGGAAGTGATCGAGGACTATATCCACAAGCCCTTCACCAGGACGCTGCTGGTGCTGGGCAACACTTTCATCGCGGCCGGGCTGTGGCTGATCACGGCCTTCGCCCTTCTCAAGCTCGCTCTGTAACGGACACGAAACACGATGGCCGAATACAACTGGATCGATCACACCTATGACGTCGTGGTCGTCGGCGCCGGCGGCTCGGGCCTCCGCGCTGCCCTGGGCGCCTCGCAGGCCGGTCTGAAGACTGCCTGCATCACCAAGGTCTTCCCGACCCGCTCGCACACCGTCGCGGCGCAGGGCGGCATCTCCGCCTCGCTGGGCAATATGGGCGAGGACGACTGGCGCTGGCACATGTACGACACCGTGAAAGGGTCGGACTGGCTGGGCGACCAGGACTCGATCGAATATCTGTGCCGCAACGCACCGGAAGCCGTGTACGAGCTGGAACACTGGGGCGTGCCCTTCTCGCGCACCGAGGACGGCAAGATCTACCAGCGTGCCTTCGGCGGCATGACGCGCAATTACGGCGAAGGCCCGGTGCAGCGCACCTGTGCCGCCGCCGACCGGACCGGCCACGCCATCCTGCACACGCTGTATGGCCAGTCCGTGCGCAACGAGACGGAATTCTTCATCGAGTATTTCGCGCTCGACCTGATCATGGACGATGAGGGCGCCTGCCGCGGCATCACCGCCTGGAAGCTGGACGATGGCACGCTGCACCGTTTCCGCGCCCAGACCGTGATCCTGGCGACCGGCGTTTATTGCCGCCCCTCTTTCTCCGCCACTTCGGCTCAAACCTGTACCGGCGAAGGCAATGCCATGGTGCTGCG
>PANX01000061.1 GCA_002707795.1 Maricaulis sp. | reverse complement strand
GCCCTGTCCCAGGCCGGTGCTCCGGCCAAGCTGTCGCCGCCGCGCCAGACGCGAGAGGGCAGTGTCCTGGCCATCGATCCGGCGACCCGGGCCAGCCTGGAGATCGATCGCACCCTGTCCGGTGACCGCCAGGGTTCGCTGCTCGGCGCAATCGACCGCACTGTCACCGCGCCGGGTGCGCGGGCGCTGGCCGACCGGCTGTCGCGTCCCCTGACCGATGTCGCGGCGATCGAGGCGCGGCTGGATGCCGTCGCCTGGTTCGAGCGCGAGGCCGGGCTGCGCCGGCAATTGCGCGATCGTCTGAAATCCGCCGGCGATGCCGAGCGCGGCCTGTCGCGCCTGCTCGTCGGCCGTGGCGGTCCGCGGGACCTCAAGGCGCTGAGCGGCGCGCTGCAGGAGGGCGAGGCGATCGCCGCGCACCTGCTGGACGCCCGGCTCGACCGGCCGCCGCAACGTATCGCCGACGGGATCGCGGCGCTGACCCTGGCCGACAAGCCGGAGCTTGCAGCCCTGGTCGGGGATCTCGACCGGGCGATTGTCGACGAGCCGCCACTGCTGGCGCGCGATGGCGGGTTCGTCGCTGAAGGCTGGATGCCGGAACTGGACGAGACGCGGCAATTGCGCGACGCCTCGCGCCGCATCGTCGCCGGTCTGCAGCAGACCTATGCCGGGGCGACCGGCGTTTCGAGCCTGAAGGTGAAGCACAATAATGTGCTGGGCTATTTCGTCGAGGTGACCGCACGTCATGCCGATGCGCTGATGGGCGACGACACTTTCATCCACCGCCAGACCATGGCGAATGCGGTCCGCTTCACCACGACCGAGCTGGCGGAGCTGGAATCGAAGATCGCGAGTGCCGGCGAGCGGGCGCTGGCGATGGAGATCGAGACATTCTCCGCACTGCGTGACCGTGTGGAGGCGCTGGCAGGCTTTATCCGCGTCGCGACGGCTGCTCTGGCAGAATTTGATGTGTCGTCCGCGCTCGCCGAATGGGCCGAAGAGACCGGGGCGTGCCGCCCACAAATTAACGATTCATTTACGTTTTCTGTCGATGGCGGCCGGCATCCCGTGGTCGAGCGCGCGCTGGCGAAATCCGGTGAAGGGCGTTTCACCCCCAATTCCTGCCAGCTGGACGGATCGGGGGAAAATGCGGCCCGTCTGACCTTCGTTACCGGCCCCAACATGGCGGGTAAATCGACCTTCCTGCGCCAGAATGCCCTGATCCTGATGCTGGCCCAGGCCGGCTGCTATGTCCCGGCGGAGCGGGCCGAGATCGGCGTCGCCGACCGGCTCTATTCCCGCGTCGGGGCGGCCGACGATCTGGCGCGTGGCCGCTCGACCTTCATGGCCGAGATGATCGAGACGGCGGCGATCCTGAACCAGGCGACACCGCGCAGCTTTGTCATCCTCGACGAGATCGGCCGCGGCACGGCGACCTTTGACGGGCTGTCCATTGCCTGGGCGGCAGCGGAACATCTGCACGAGATCAATCGCTGCTGCGCGCTCTTCGCGACGCATTATCACGAGCTGACGCGCCTCGCCGAGGATCTCGATGCGGCCGGAAACGTGTCCCTCAAGGCCAAGGAATGGAAGGGCGAGCTGGTCTTTCTGCACGAGGTCGGGGCCGGGGCGGCCGACCGCTCCTACGGCATCGAGGTGGCACGCCGGGCCGGTCTGCCGCGCAAGGCGATCGGCCGGGCCAGATCCATCCTCAAGCGGCTGGAGTCCGACGGGGCTCCTGCCGCAGCGCTCGACACCCTGCCGCTCTTTGCCGTGGCCGAGCCGGAACAGGCGCCGATCATCGAGCCGTCGGAAGTGGAAAAGCGGCTGGACGGGATCGACCCGGATACGCTGACGCCGCGCGAGGCGCTGGACCTTGTCTATGCGCTAAAATCGCTGGTGAAGAAGGCGTGACGGCGGCCCGCGGCACGACTAGATTGACGCCGTCATGACACGGTCCGCCCTGCCCGCCTCGCTCGACGCCCTGAAACTGCGGGCGCAACTGGCTGCCGCCACGGCGCAGTCGGGCTGGACCTCGCCTGCCGCGCGCTCGGCCGGGCTGGCCCATGTCCGCTCGGCGCTGGACGGGTTCCGTGAACAGGCCTTTGCCCGTCTGTCCGGTGCCGGCGGCGGTGCCGCCGCGGCGCAGGTCCTGTCCGACGGGATGAGTGTCTGCCTGCACGCCCTGTTCGACTCCATGGCCGCAGGCGACCCCGACGGAGCGGCCGGCATCGCCCTGTGTGCCCAGGGCGGGTTCGGGGCCGGCGAGCTGGCTCCGTCCTCGGATGTCGATCTCCTGCTGGTGAAGCCGGAAGGCGAGCGGCCGGAGACCGACGAATTCCTGCAGCAATTCCTCTACGCCCTGTGGGATCTGAAGATCGATGTCGGGGGTGGCGCCTGCCGCACGATCGACCAGACCCTCGATCTGACGCGCGAGGACGCATCCGAACGCACCGCCCTGCTCAGCCTGCGCCATCTGGCGGGCGACGAGACCGCGACCCAGTCGCTTGCCCAGCGTTTTCGCGAGGAAATCGTCGCGGGCGACCTGCAGGGTTTTGTCGAGGCCAAGCTGCGCGAGCGCGATGCGCGGATCGAGAAGGCCGGGCGCTCGCGCTACACGGTCGAGCCCAATCTGAAATCCGGCAAGGGCGGGCTGCGCGACCTGCAGCTGATGCGCTGGCTGGCGCAATTTCTCTACGGTGCCGATGCCTTCGAACGCTGGGTCGGCACCCGTCTGCTCTCGGTCGAGGATGTCAGCCGCTATGTGGCGGCCGACGACTTCCTGTGGACCGTCCGCTTCCATCTGCACGATCTCGCCGGCGGCAAGGACGAGCGGCTGACATTCGATCTGCAGCCAGAAATCGCCGCCCGCATGGGCTATGAGGACAGCGAGACGGAAAGTGCTGTCGAGCGTTTCATGCGCCGCTATTTCCGCACGGCCATGGCCGTCGGCTCGCTGACCCGCCTGGTTTGCGCCAAGCTGGAGGCCGATGCCTGGAAGGCCAAGCCGAAAGGGCTGGCCCGTTTCCTGCCGCCGGGCATGGATCGTGAGGAAGGCGCCGATGTCGGCGAGTTCATCATCCGCGAGGGCCGGCTCGACTTTGCCCATGCCACCCAGATCCGCGAGGATCCGGTGCGGCTGCTGCGCTTCTTCCACATGGCCGCCTCGCGCCGGCTCGATCTGCACCCGGAAGCCGTCGCCCGGATCGGCCGAACGCTCTATCTGATCGATGACGAGTTTCGCCGCGACCCGCGTGCGGCACGCGCCTTCTTTGCCGTGTTGCTGGACAGTCCGGCGCCGATGGCGGTGCTGCGCATGATGACCGAGGCGGGCGTTCTGGGGCGCTATATCCCGGAATTCGGCGATATCGTCGCACGCACCCAGTTCAACATGTATCACCGCTATACGGTCGACGAGCACACGCTGCAGGCGCTTGGCCTTTTGCGCGAGATCGAGGACGGGCTGCACCCGCTCGATCATCCGCTCTCGACGCGGATCGCGCCGCTGATCCAGAACCGTCGCGCGCTGCACCTGGCCATCCTGCTGCACGATACCGGCAAGGGAGCGGGCGACCAGTGTATCGAGGGGGCGCTGCGGGCGCTGACGGCGTGTGAGCGCCTGGGCCTGGGTCATGACGATACCGAACTGGTCGCCTGGCTGATCCGCTCCCACCTCCTGATGAGCGATACCGCCCAGCGGCGCGATCTGTCCGATCCGCGCACCGTTGCCGATTTCGCGGCTGCGGTGGGCTCGGTCGAGCGTCTGCGCCTGCTCACCGTGCTGACCGTGGTGGATATCCGCGCTGTCGGACCCGGCGTCTGGAACGGCTGGAAGGGCCAGCTGATCCGCGAACTCTATACGGCCACCGAAGCGGTGCTGCTCAGCGATGGTGATGCAATGGCCTCGGCCCGGCGCAGCCTGTCGGACCGGGCGCGGGCCGAGCGCGAGGCCGTGTTGCCTCGGCTGGAGCGGCTCAATCCGGAATTTGCGGCCTGGTGGATGGCCGAACTGAACGACGCCTACTGGGTGTCCTTCGGGCGTGAGGACCGGTATCGCCATGCGGCCTTTGTCCGCCGGGCGTTCGAGGCCGGGGAGACAACGGCGGCCGGTGTGCGTGTGGACCGGCGGCGCGCGGCGACCGAGGTGATGATCTGGTCGCCCGACCGCACGCGCATCTTCGCCGATATCGTGGCCGCCTTTGCCGAGATGGGGGCGGATGTTGTCGGCGCGACGATCAACACGACCGCATCGGGCCAGGTCTTCGACATCTTCTACATCCAGGACGCGGCCGGTCAGCCCTATGGCCAGCAGGACGAGCGCCAGCGCCAGGCCCTGGTCGCCTATCTGCGCGAGGTCGCGACGGGCGAGCTCACCGTGCGCCGTCGCAAATCCATGCCGCTGCAGCGCCGCGATGCCGCTTTCCGGGTCACGCCCTCTGTCACGATCTCCAACGAGATTGCCGAGAATGCCACGGTGATCGAGGCGTCCGGCCGCGACCGGCCCGGTCTGCTGGCCGATCTGGCAGACGTGCTGGCCGATGAAGGCCTCGCGCTTAATTCCGCCCAGATCGACGGTTATGGCGAGCGGGCGACCGACGTGTTCTATGTCAGTCACGGGCAGGCCAAGCTGGAAGATGCCGAGGTGATCGAGCGGGTGGAAAAAGGTCTGATGGCCGTGCTGAGCGAAAGCGAGACGGCCGCCGACGAAAAAGCCGCCCAGCGCGGTATCGCGCGGGCCCGCGCCAGCGTACTGAGGTAACGGCATGCGTCTTCTCAGGTCCTCGGCGGTGGTCGGGCTTTTTACCATGGCCAGCCGGGTCCTCGGCCTCGTGCGCGAGATGATGCTGGCGGCGGCGTTGGGCGCTGGCGCGATTACTGACGTCTTCCTGACAGCCCTGCAATTCCCCAATCTTTTCCGGCGGATCTTCGCAGAAGGCGCGTTCAACGCCGCCTTCGTACCGCTCTATGCCGGCAAGCTGGAAGCCGACGGTCTGACCGAGGCCCAGCTGTTTGCCCGTCAGGTGCTGTCGGTCCTCCTGACAGCCATGCTGGTTCTGGTGGTCGCGGCACAACTGGTCATGCCCTGGCTGATGTATGCGCTGGGGCCGGGTTTCGTCGGGAACCCCGGCCTGTTCGGCCTGGCGGTCCTCCTGACACAGATCACCATGCCCTACCTCATGATGATGTCGCTCAGCGCCATGCTCAGCGGCGTCCTCAACTCGCACGGCAAGTTTGCCGTGGCCGCTGCAGCGCCGGTCCTGCTCAATCTCACCCTGATCGGGATTCTCGCTTTTTCCCCGGCCCGGGGTGAAGAGCTGGCGCTGTGGTTGTCAGTGGGTGTCAGTGTGTCCGGTGTCGCTCAGCTCATCTGGCTGTGGGCCGCAACCCGGGCGACCGGGGTCCGGCTGTCCGTGCGCCTGCCCAAACTCACTCCGGATGTGCGGCGGCTGATCGTGCTCGGGGTTCCCGGTGCGATGGCGGCCGGTGTCACCCAGATCAATATCCTCGTCACCTCCTCCATCGCGACGCTGCAGGAAGGCGCGCGGTCCTGGCTCTACTACGCCGACCGCCTCTACCAGCTGCCGCTGGGCGTGGTCGGGATCGCGATGGGTGTGGTGCTGCTGCCGACGCTGAGCGCGCGCCTGCGGGCCGGCGATCTGCCGGCGGCGGGCAATGCGATGAACCGCGCGCTGGAGATTTCCATGGCGCTGACCCTGCCGGCCGCAGCGGCGCTGGCAGCGATCCCGGTCTTCATCGCCACCGGCATCTACGAACGCGATGCCTTCACGCCCCGGGATGCCGAAATGGTGGCCCAGGCGCTGATCGCCTTTGCGGCCGGCCTGCCCGCCTTCGTGCTGATCAAGGTGCTCTCGCCGGGCTTCTTTGCGCGCCAGGACACGATGACACCGATGAAGTTCGCGACGGCCGGCGTGGCGATCAATCTCGCGCTGGGGCTGACGCTCTTCTTCGGACCGCTGGGCTTTGCCGGGCTCGCCATTGCCACCTCGGTCGCCGGCTGGGTCAACACGCTGCTGCTCGCGGTGACACTGCACCGGCGCGGCCTGTTCGAGCCAGATGCCCGCCTGCTCAACCGCTTGCCGCGCATTGTCGTGGCCAGCGCGATCATGGCCGGCTTCCTGCTGCTGGCGCACCAGAACCACGGCTGGCTCTATCCCTGGCTGTTCAATTCGACCCTCCTGGTGCTTGCCGTGGTATGCGCGGCAGGCCTTGTCGTGTTCGCACTCGCCGCGGTTCTGACCGGTGCCCTGCGCCTGTCCGAAGTGCGCACGGCGCTCAAGCGCTCTTGAGGCGCGGGCTCCGGCTGGGTAAGACGCGCCGTCCGACCCTTTTCTGCCAAGGCATGATCCCATGAGCGAAACGCCCACCGACTACACCGGTCCCAAGCGCATCTTTTCCGGCATGCAGCCCACCGGCCGCCTGCATCTCGGCAATTATCTGGGCGCGCTGAAGAACTGGGTGGCGCTGCAGGATGAGGGCGATGCCGAGTGCATCTATTGCGTGGTCGACATGCACGCGATCACCATGCCGCACGATCCCAAGGCCCTGCCCGGTGCCGTGCGTGCTGCGGCTGCAGCCTATATCGCGGCCGGCGTGAACCCGGACAAGAGCATCATCTTCGCCCAGTCTGCTGTCTCCGCACATGCCGAACTGGCCTGGATCTTCAACTGCGTGGCGCGTCTGGGCTGGGCCGAGCGCATGACCCAGTTCAAGGACAAGGGCGGCAAGGACAAGGAGCGCGCCTCCGTCGGCCTGCTGACCTATCCCGTGCTGCAGGCCGCCGACATTCTCGCCTACAAGGCGACGCATGTGCCTGTCGGTGAGGACCAGAAGCAGCATCTCGAGCTGTGCCGCGATATCGCGGCGCGCTTCAACCGCGACTATGGCGATGGCGAGGCCTTTTTCCCGCTGACCGAGCCGGTGATCCAGGGGCCGGGCGCGCGCATCATGAGCCTGCGCGACGGCACGGCGAAAATGTCCAAGTCCGACGTGTCGGACAATTCGCGCATCAATCTGGAAGACGATGCCGACACGATCGCCCGCAAGATCAAGAAGGCGAAAACCGATCCCGAGCCGCTGCCGGAAACGTTGGAAGGCCTGGAGAGCCGTGCCGAAGCGTCCAATCTGGTCGGCATCTATGCCGCGCTGACCGGCAAGACCAAGGCGGAAGTGCTTGCCGAGTTCGGCGGTCAGGGATTTGGCGCGTTCAAGCCGGCGCTGGCGGATGTGGCCGTGGAATATCTCGCGCCGATCTCGCAGGAATTCCGCCGGCTGATCGCGGATCAGGCCGAGATCGACCGCATCCTGACAAAAGGCGCCGAGCAGGCCGATGTGNTCGCCGCGCCGATCCTCAAGGAAACCAAGGAAATCATCGGTTTCTGGCACTAAAATCGATCCATTCATCAACCAAGATCGCGATGAAATGGTTCAGGCGGACAATTCGCCGCATGGCGGGCCTTTCCAAGGCGCGGTCCTGTAGCGGCTGGAGGACTTCAATGAAGCACTATGCCCTGATTGCAGCCGCAGGCCTCGCCCTGACAGCCTGCAGCGAACCGGCCGAAGACACCGCCACCCGGGATAGCGCCATGGACCATGGCGGGATGGATCTCGCGGCACCTGCTGAAACGGCTGACGCGGCCGCGCCGTTGCCTGATGACGGCATCGCCCCGGTGGTCGAGATCGCCGATGCGTGGATCCGGCCGCACCCGCAGGGCCGCGACGTGACGGCGGCCTATTTCACGGCGACGCTCGCGCAGGGCCATGCCGATCGCCTCATCGAGGCGCGCATGGACGGTGCCGGCCATATCGAGCTGCACACCCACACCATGAATGATGAAGGCATGATGCAGATGCGCCAGGTGGGTCCGCAGGACATCACCGATGCCGGCGCGCTGGCCTTTGCGCCGGGCGGGCTGCACCTGATGGTGTTCGGCATGGATCCGGTCGCCGAGGGCGATGCGGTCACTGGCACGCTCGTCTTTGAACGGGCCGGCGAGGTGGCGGTCACGTTCCAGGCGCGCAATACGGCACCGGGCGGGCATTCCGGACACTAGATCCCGTCCGCAGGCTCCGGTTCGCGCGGTGTTGCGGGCCGGGCATAGGTTTCCGGATCATAGGGTTTCGGCCCGCGGGGCCAGAACAGGCGGGTCAGCCACACGCCCGCCACGACCCCGGCAATCAGGAACAGGCCGGACGCCTGTTCGCGCACCAGGAAGAGCAGGGCGAAGAAGAACAGGCTGATCCCCGTCAGCGCCAGGCCCAGTGAGAACATCACGAACAGGAAGACCATCGACGAGCCTTCGATGAAGCGGATGCCGTCGCGGTAGGGCAGCAAGGCCAGGTGCAGGTCGCGCAGCAGGGCGCTGAATGTGTCCGCGGCGGGCTCCCACTGCCCCACGCCGGACCAGCGCATCGATCCGAAAACGGTTTCCTGTCCCCGCGTATCGGTGATGCGGCAGACGACCTGGCTCTGCTGGCCGGCCATCTCCACACTCAGCCGTACCTGGGCGATATCGGCCAGCTCGACCTGGCCGGCTGCGGCGTTCCCGTCCTCGCCGCGCCAGACCAGCGCCTTGTCGGTCAGGCCGAAAATTCTCGCCGGTGTCGCGGCATTGCGCCGGTCCCGATGTTCGCTTGCAGACATGCGCCCTCCCTTGCCCGCGCGGTGGTAGCAGCATTCTCTGGACGAGTCGCCCGCGAGACGCCAAACTCCGTTTCATGCCGCAGAGTTCACGAAAATTCCTGGTCGTGGCCGACGACAGCAATGAGTGCCGGACGGCGCTCTACTTCGCCGCCCGCCGCGCCGTGTCGACCGGTGCCCATGTCGCCATCCTGGCAACGCATGAGCCCAGCGACTTCAATCACTGGATCGGCGTCGCCGAGACCGCCAAGCGCGAAGCGGAGACCGCCGCCGAGACGCTGCTGGAATCCATGGCCGAGGATGCCGAGGCCGTGACCGGCGAGCGTCCGGAATTGCTGCTGCGCGAAGGCGATCGCCGGACCGTGCTGGCGCGTCTTCTGGAGGAAGACCCGCTGATCTCGCTGCTCGTGCTGGCGGCCTCCTCCTCGAGCGAAGGCCCCGGCCCGCTGGTGACGGCGCTGGCGCGCGGCCGCGGCCTGTTCGAGAGCCGCGCGGTGCCGGTGACAGTGGTGCCCAGCGACATGGATCCGGCGGAAATCGACGCGCTCGTGTGAAACCCACACGGCGATCATGGTTGAAAGCTGCGTCCGGGTGGGCCAAGTGACGATCAGGAGACCCGAGCCATGTTCATCCAGACTGAAGCCACGCCCAATCCCAACACGCTGAAATTCCTGCCGGGACGCGAAATCTCGCCCGACCAGCCGCGGGAATTCGAGAATGCCGAGGATGCCGAGGCGTCGCCGCTGGCGGCCGATCTCTTCCTGGTCGACGGGGTTAGCGGTGTGTTTTTCGGCGAGGATTTCGTCGCCGTCACCAAGACCGACGATTATGAGTGGGACCATATCAAGCCCTTCCTGCTGGGCGCGATCATGGACGGGCTGCAGTCCGGCCGGCCGCTGTTCGAGACGTCGCAGAGCGGCGTCGATCATGCCGAGTATGACGGCGCCGATGCCGAGGTGGTGAAAGAGATCATCGACCTCATCGACACCCGCGTCCGTCCCGCCGTGGCGCGCGATGGCGGCGATATCCTGTTTCATTCCTATGTCGCCGACAGCGGGCTCGTGCGCCTGCGCATGCGCGGCGCCTGCTCGGGCTGCCCGTCCTCGACGATGACGCTGAAGGCCGGAATCGAGAACCTGCTGCGCCACTACATTCCCGAAATCCAGGGTGTGGAAGCCGTCGAATAACGGTTTCCGCACGCCGGAAAGACTTTTTCCAGTGCGGAAATTCAAAAGCCGGTCGGCCCGGATTATGGTCCGGGCGAACTGGTTATTCGCACAGGAGCGACCCCATGGCCGACGAATTGTCGCGCAAGCCCACCCATAACGATCCGATCGATGCGGCCGCGCTGAAGCAGATCCTGCTGGACGCCCGCACCTATAATGATTTCGACGAGACCCGCCCGGTCCCGGCCGAGACGCTGAAACGGCTCTACGACACGGTCCGCATGGGCCCGACGAGCGCCAATTCCTCGCCGGCGCGCTTTCTCTTCCTGACCACGCCCGAAGCCAAGGCCCGCCTGGAGCCGCACCTGTCCGAGGGAAACCGGGCAAAGACCATGAAGGCGCCGGTCACGGTAGTCGTCGCCTGGGATACCGAGTTCTACGAGAAGGTGCCCCAGCTGATGCCGCACAATCCCGGTGCCCGCGACTGGTTCACCGCGCCGGCCTCGACGCTCGACAATGGAAAGCGCAATGCCGTGCTGCAGGGCGCCTATCTGATCATCGCGGCCCGCGCGCTGGGCCTGGACACCGGTCCGATGACCGGGTTCGAGAATGACGGTCTGGACAAGGAATTCTTCCTCGGCGATCCGCAGATGAAGACCTGGCGGTCGGACTTCCTGGTCAATCTGGGCTATGGCACGACGAAGAACCTCTTCCCGCGCCTGCCGCGCCTGGACTTCGACGAGGCCGCGAAAATCCTCTAAAGGGCTGGCATGACCCTGCTGGCCATCGATACCACCGGTCCGGACTGTGCCGTCGCGCTGCGCGCCGATGGCCGGCCGGACCGTGTCCTTTGCGAACGGATCGGCCGCGGCCATGCCGAACGGCTGGCGCCGATGGTGCAGCAGATCCTGGCCGATGCCGGTCTCGCCCCCCGCGAGCTGACGCGGATCGGTGTCACGATCGGTCCGGGCAGCTTTGCCGGCACCCGCGTCGGCACGGCCTTCGCCCGCGGCCTGGCCCTGGCGACGGGTGCGGTGGCCATCGGCATCGGCAATCTCGCCGTGATTGCCCGCCAGCTTGAGGACGTGCGCCCCCTGGCAGTCCTGCACGACGCCAGGCGCGGCGAGGTCATCCTGCAGGTCTGGGCCGGACCGGAAGCGTCCGGGCCGCAGCGCCTCACCGTCGATGCGGTTCCCGCGCACCTCGAAGCATTGGGTCTGAGCCGTCTTGTCCTCGCAGGATCGGGCGCACCGCTTGTCGATCCGGCAGGCGCGACTGTCCGCGATGTCCGCGAGCTCGACCTTCACGCCCTGCTCGATCTGGCGGCCGAGGCAGACCCGGCGCAGGCGCCGGCCTCGCCCTTCTATGCCCGCCCGCCGGACGCCAAGCTGCCGGGCGGGATCGAGCCCGCATGAGCGTGACCATCGAGCGCGCCGGGACGGACGCCGCCGGCGAGCTGGCGGCGCTGCACGCAGCCTGTTTTGCCGCCGCCTGGTCGGAACGCGAATTCGCCTCCCTTTTGCAGACGGCCGGCGTGACGGCGCTGATCCTGCGCGGGGATGGCGAGGCGCGGGGCCTTGTCGTGGTGCGCCAGGCGCTCGACGAGGCGGAAGTCCTGACCATCGGCATTGCGCCGCACGCCCGGGTCTCCGGCCGCGGCGGACAATTGCTCGCCGCCGCCCAGGACAGGCTGATGCAGGCGGGCTGCGGCAGGGTCTTCCTTGAGGTTTCGGTCGCCAACACGGCGGCACAAAAGCTCTATGCCCGGGCGGGATACCGGCAGGTGGGGCTGCGCAAGGCCTATTATGCAGACGGGACCGATGCGCTTGTCCTTGAGAAATGGCTGCGCGAAGATGGACAAACCCCGGCGTGAACGCCTATCTCTGCGGTAACAAGGACGAGGACGATGATGCCTGACCGTATCGAACAGATCTGCATCGCGAAGGGACTTCGCATGACCGATCAGCGCCTGGTCATCGCCCGCGTGCTGTCGTCTTCCGACGACCATCCGGATGCCGAAGAACTGCATCGCCGGGCGTCGGCGGAAGATCCGCGGATCTCGCTGGCCACGGTCTACCGCACGGTCCGCCTGTTCGAGGAAGCCGGCATTATCGAGCGGCACGACTTCCGCGACGGAAGGTCGCGCTATGAGGAAGTCGGCGACGAGCATCACGACCACCTGATCGACCTGAAGACGGGCGAAGTCGTGGAATTCGTCAATGAAGAGATCGAACGTCTGCAGGAAGCGATCGCGCGCAAGCTGGGCTACAAGCTTGTCGATCACCGTCTGGAGCTTTACGGCGTGCCCCTGAAGGGCGCCGAGGACTAGGGCGTCCGCCTCCCGCAGGAGACGTCATGTCCGCCCGCAAGCCCGGCAAGCACGCTTTCATCTTCATTTTCATCACCGTGCTGATCGACATGATCGGCATCGGGCTGATCATGCCTGTCATGCCGGCCCTGATCGAGGATGTGACCGGGCTGGAAGCCAACAATGCCGTGGTGCTGGGCGCCTGGCTGACCGCCAGCTATGCCGGCATGCAATTTGTCTTTGCCCCGATTGTCGGCGGCCTGTCCGACCGGTTCGGTCGCAAGCGCGTCCTGCTTGCGGCGCTGGCCGGCTTCACGCTCGACTACACGATGATGGGCTTTGCGCCGCATTTCTGGCTGCTGCTGATCGGCCGTATCCTGGCCGGCGTGTTCGGCGCCAGCTATTCCACCGCCAACGCCTACATCGCCGACATCACACCGGCCCACGAACGCGCCGGACGGTTCGGCATGATGGGTGCGGCTTTCGGCATCGGCTTCATCCTGGGCCCGGCGATCGGCGGACTGCTGGGCGAGCATTTCGGTCCGCGCGCGCCGTTTTTTGCGGCCGGCATCCTGGCCGGGCTGAACCTGATCTACGGTCTTTTCGTGCTGCCCGAGACACTGGCGCCGGAAAATCGCCGCGCCTTCTCGATCCGCCGCGCCAACCCGCTGGGTTCGCTCATGCAGATGCGGTCCTACCCGGCGGTTCTGGTGATGATGGGTGCGGTCTTCCTGATGCTGCTCGGCCACGCGGTCTATCCGGCTGTCTGGTCCTACTACACCGACTTCAAGTTCGGCTGGACGGCCGGCGATATCGGCCTGTCGCTGATGGCGGTTGGGCTGACCACGGCGCTGGTGCAGGGCGGGCTGACCCGCATTCTCGTGCCGAAGCTGGGCGAGTGGCGCGCCATCGCCGTCTCGCTGTCGCTGGCCGTGTGCTCCTATGCCGCCTATGGCCTGGCGACCAGTGGCTGGATGGTCTACCCGATCATCGTCTTCGGTGCGCTGGCCGGGATCGGCCAGCCGGCGCTGCAGGGCGTGATCTCCCGCATCGTGCCGCCCAATGCCCAGGGCGAGCTGCAGGGGGCAATGACCTCGATGCAGAGCCTGTCGATGATTATCGGGCCGCTGATCATGTCGCGCATGTTCGAGGGCTTTACCGGCGCCGATGCGCCGTTTGTCTTCGCCGGCGCACCCTTCCTTCTGGCCTCGGCGCTGACGATTGTCGCGCTCTTCCTGGCGCTCGGCGCCAAGCGGCATGATCCGGCCACGCATGAACTGCCGTCCCGGGAGACTGTTCCTGAAGGCGCCGTAGAGGCCGAATAGTCTTGCGGGCCTTGCCTATCGGCCCCATTTCCATCATAACGCCCCGCTTCCCGGCCGCGGGCCGGACGACGCTGATTGGGTGAACCGCCGGAGGCGGTTTTGAAGGTTTCATGAGTTCGACGCGCAAACGTCTCTTCATCAAGACTTACGGCTGCCAGATGAATGTCTACGATTCCGAACGGATGAGAGACGTGCTGGCCCCGCTTGGCTATGAGCCGGCCGAGGAGCCCGATGGCGCCGATCTGGTGATCCTGAACACCTGTCACATCCGCGAGAAGGCTGCCGAGAAAGTCTATTCCGAGCTGGGCCGCCTGCGCCCGCTGAAGGAGGAGAAGGCGGCATCCGGCGGCATGACGATCGCCGTGGCGGGCTGCGTTGCCCAGGCCGAGGGCGCGGAGATCATGAAGCGCGCACCGGTCGTCGATCTCGTTGTCGGACCGCAAACCTATCACAAGCTTCCCGAGCTGATCGCCCAGGCGCATCGTGCCCGGGGCGAGGCGCTGGATACCGAGTTCGAGGTCGAGGACAAGTTCGACCGCCTCGCCGGCGAGCGCCAGGTCGAGGGCTATTCCGCCTTCGTCACCGTGCAGGAAGGCTGCGACAAATTCTGCACCTTCTGTGTCGTGCCCTATACGCGCGGTGCGGAATGGTCGCGCCCGGTCGACCAGATCGTTGCCGAAGTGCGCGGCCTGGCCGCCAAGGGCGTGCGCGAAGTCACGCTGCTGGGCCAGAACGTCAATGCCTTCCACGGCGCGCCGCCGTCCGGCCGCGAGGCCGACGGTGCCTGGGGTCTGGGCCAGCTGGTGCGCCATATCGCCCTGATCGGCGGTATCGAGCGCATCCGCTTCACCACCTCGCATCCGCGCGACATGGATGACGACCTGATCGCGGCCTTCGCCGACGAACCCAAGCTGATGCCCTATTTCCACCTGCCGGTGCAGGCAGGCTCGGACAAGATCCTCAAGGCCATGAACCGTCAGCACACGGCGGCGGAATACATCGCCATCATCGAGCGCCTGCGGGCGGCCCGGCCGGATATCGCGATTTCCGGCGACATGATTGTCGGCTTTCCCGGCGAGACCGATACCGATTTCCAGGCCACGCTCGATCTGGTGCGCGAGGTGAATTACGCCTCCTGCTTCTCCTTCAAGTATTCGCGCCGTCCGGGCACGCCCGGGGCCGCGATGATGGGCCAGATCGACGAAGCCGTGAAAGGCGAACGTCTGGCTGTGCTGCAGGATCTGCTCAACGCCCAGCAGATTGCCTTCAACGAAAGCCGGATCGGGCGCACCCTGCCGGTCCTGTTCGAGAAGCCGGGCCGCCAGGACGGGCAATTGCACGGCCGCAGCCCCTATCTGCAGGCCGTCCACGTCGAGGCGCCGGCCGAAATGATCGGCCATATCGGCCAGGTCGTTATCGAGCGCGCCAGCCGTAACGCGCTGGCCGGGCGTCTGGCGGGCGGAGAGCGGAGCGCGGCGTGAGTTCAGCGAAAACACCGCCCCGCAACCGGGCCACCAAGCCGCGGCGCGAAGCCTCGGAAACGGTCTTCTTCGACGACAAGGAACGCCTGCGCGGCATGGCCGGCGCCGGCGACCGTTTCCTGATCCTGATCGAGCAGGAACTGGGTGTGCGCCTGTCGGCGCCCGGCGGTGGCCAGATTGTCATCACGGCTGGCGACGGCGCGGCGCGCGATGAAGCCAAGCGCGTGCTCAAGCGGCTCTATGCTTCGCTGGAACACGGGCTGACCTGCGACGAGGCGGCCGTGCGCGCGGCGCTGCGCCTGCGCGACACCGACGAGCGGGTAGGCGAGAACGAGGATGGCGTGATCCGCGTGCCGCGCGGTTCCAGCCTGATCGCCCGCACCGAAGGCCAGCGCGAATACGTGCGCGCGCTGAAGAATGACAAGGCCTATGACCTGATTTTCGGCGTCGGCCCGGCCGGTACCGGCAAGACGCTGCTGGCGGTCGCCTATGGCGCCTCGCTGCTGGTCCAGCGCAAGGTCGAGAAGCTGATCATCACCCGCCCGGCTGTCGAGGCCGGCGAGAAGCTGGGCTTCCTGCCGGGCGATCTGACCGAGAAAGTCGATCCCTATCTCCTGCCGGTCTGGGATGCGCTGGCCGACACGCTGGGGCGTCACCAGCTGGAAAAGATGCGCGAGGACGGCCGGATCGAGGTCGCCCCGCTCGCCTTCATGCGCGGCCGCACGCTCAATCGTGCCTTTGTCATCGTCGACGAGGCGCAGAACACGTCAAAGCCGCAGATGCAGATGGTGCTGACCCGCCTGGGCGAAGGCTCGCGCATGGCGGTGACCGGCGATCCCAGCCAGATCGACCTGCATCCGCGCGAGCCGTCCGGCCTCGGCCATGCGCTGGGCATCCTGTCGGAGACGAAGGGTGTTGCCATCTGCCGGTTTTCGCGTGTTGATGTGGTCCGGCACGATCTGGTGGCCCGGATCGTGGAAGCCTATGAGGACGATGCGCGCCGCGCGAGCGGCACGGCGAAACCGGACCGATGAACGCTGTCGACCTGATCGTTGAGGACGAGGCCTGGAACGGGCTGGACGGCAAGACCCGTCTCGCCGAGCAAGCCGTTGAAGCCGTTTGCGAAGAGCTCGACGAACGTAGTCCCGGCGTCGTCGCGATCCTGCTCACCGGCGACGACGCCGTGGCGGCCCTGAATGCCGAATTCCGCGGCCGGGAAGGGCCCACGAATGTGCTCTCCTTCCCCTCCGGCGGGCATGCCGACAATCACCTTGGTGACATCGCCCTGGCCGCCGGTGTTGTGGCGCGCGAGGCGCAGGCGCGCGAAATCGCGCTCGCCGATCACCTGCGGCACTTGATCATCCATGGATTCCTGCATTTGCAGGGGTATGATCACCAGGATGATGACGAGGCTGAAATCATGGAAGGTCTGGAGCGGCGTGCGCTGGCCAGACTGGGGGTGGCTGATCCCTATGCCGCCTGAGCGACAATTTCCCGATCGAAGACACAATGGCTGACAATCCTATCACGCCGGGCCCGGAGGGCCGCTCCTGGTTCCGGCGCATACTGGGTAAAAGCGGTCGAACTCCCGTCGCGGCGGCGGCCACACCGGCGGCGCCGGCGTCCCTGCCGCTCTCCATCGAGGCGGATGCGCTGGACCTTCTGCGCGTTGCCGACGTGATGGTTCCGCGCGCCGACATTATCGGCGTCGAGGTCTCCACACCGCTCGACGAGCTGGCACAGCGCTTTGCCGAGGCGGCGCATTCGCGCATGCCGATCTACCGGGAAACGCTGGACGACCCGGTCGGCGTTGCACACATCAAGGACGTGGTGGGCCATCTCGCGCCGAGCGAGGACGGCGAGCGCCTGCCCGGCTGGCTGCAGAAACAGATCCTGCCCGCCATCAGCCGTCCGCTCCTGTTTGCCCCGCCCTCCATGCGCGCCAGCGATCTCCTGCGCCGCATGCAGGGCCGCCGCATGCACATGGCGCTGGTGGTCGACGAGTATGGCGGCACGGACGGTCTGGTGACGCTGGAAGACCTGATCGAGCCGATCGTGGGCGATATCGAGGACGAGCATGACGACGAGGATTCGCCGGCCATCCGCGCCCGCGGCCCCGGCGTCTGGGATGTCGATGCACGGGCCGAGATCGACGATTTCGAAGCCGTCGTCGGCGAGGAGATCGCCGCCGAGGACGAGGACGAGGATGTCGACAGCCTGGGCGGGCTGGTTTTCACCCTGATCGGCCGTGTGCCCGAGCGCGGCGAGGTGATCCGTCACCCGACCGGCTATGAGTTCGAGGTGATCGAGGCCGACAGCCGCCGCATCAAGCGGATGCGTGTTCGCGCCGCGCATCGCAAGCCCAGGCCAGCGGCCGTGCCGGCGGCAGACGGAGCCGGACCCGAATCATGAACTGGCGCCGGCTCGCTCTCTGGCGTCCGCGGGCCTGGCTGGCCGCCCGTCAGGGCTGGCGGCATCTCGCCGTGGTCTTTGCGGCCGGCGCCCTGTCGGCGACCGCGATGGCGCCGCAGCATCTCTGGCCGGCGCTGGCGGTGGGCCTGTGCGTGCTGGTGTGGAGCCTGGACGGCGCCCGGCGTCACCCGAAACGCACCCTGGCCGGCTTCCTGCGCGGTTTCGTCTTCGGCTTCGGCTATTTCCTCGCCGGTACCTACTGGATCGCCTTTGCCTTCCTGACCCGCGGCGAAGGCTATGGCTTCATGGTGCCGGTGGCCGTGCCGGCCTTTGCCGCGATGCTGGCCGTGTTCTGGGGGCTCGCCGGCGTGCTGCAGGCCTGGATCGCGCCGCGCCTGCCCTGGCGGGTGCTGGTCCTTGCCGCCGTACTCACCGTGACCGAATGGCTGCGCGGACATCTCTTTGGCGGTCTGCCCTGGAACCTGCCCGGCTATGCCTGGCCGGCCGGCGGGGCGATGAGCCAGGCAGCGGCCTGGTTCGGGATTTACGGGCTCTCCTTCCTGACGGTTTTTGCCCTGGCCTCGCCGGCGGCCGCCATCGGACGGCCCCTGCGCCTGTCCAGCCTGGCGCCGGTGATTGCCGGTGCCGTGATCGGCCTGGTCGTGCTGTGCGGCGGGGCGCTGCGCCTGTCCGGTGCCGATGCGGGCTATCAGCCGGACATCAGGCTGCGCCTGGTCCATGCCGATATTCCGCAGCGCGCGAAATGGGCACCCGGCGGGGCGGCCATGACGCGCGACCGCTATCTCGAACTGACCGGCGAGCCGGGGCTGGCGGACGTCACCCATGTCATCTGGCCGGAAGGCGCGCTGCCGGTTTTCATGCTGGAGGACGATGCGACGCTGGCCCTGATCGGCCAGCAATTGCGCGCCGGCCAGACCCTGGTCGCTGGCATCAACCGCCGCGCCGACAATGGCAGTGGCGAGTACGCCTACTACAACGCCCTGGTCGGCCTGCGCTTTCCCAATGGTTCGCCGCGCGTGGAGAGCCTGTACGACAAGGTGCGCCTGACCCCGTTCAGCGAGATCGTGCCGCTGACCGGCCTCCTGCGCGCGGTCGGGCTGGACGCGTTCGCGCGCTACCAGTTCACGCCGGGACCGGGTGCGACCACGCTGGACTTGCCCGGTGCGCCGCCCGTGATGCCGCTGATCTGCTATGAGGCGATCTTCCCCGGCTTCGTCCGTGCGGTTGCCGACCGGCCGGCCTGGCTGCTCAACATTTCCAACGATGCCTGGTTCGGGGTTACGGCCGGGCCGCGGCAGCATTTTAACCAGGCGCGTTACCGGGCGATCGAGACCGGTGTGCCGATGATCCGCTCGGCCGCGCGCGGCGTGTCCGGCGTGGTCGATGCGCATGGCCGGACCCGGGTGGAAATTCCTCCGGGTGAGGAAGGTGTTCGCGATGTGAACCTTCCGAGGCCTGTGAGCGTTCCTCTATACGGGTGGTGGGGCGATGTGCCGGTCTGGATTGTTATCCTGACAATTCTGGCCGGTGTCCTGATCCTGCGCCGCCGGGCGGTGGTCCGGCTGCTGTCGACGCGAACATGAACTGAAAGTGATGTGAAATCACGCAAGGGTTGTGATAGCGTCGTTCCGGCACCGCGGGGTGGCAAACCGGTAATGAGGTAATTGAATGCCCAAGGCGAATCCCAGGGGGCCCAACCCGATCGACGTCCATGTCGGCGCTCGGATCCGGTTGCGCCGCCAACTGGTCAAGATGAGTCAGGAAAAGCTCGGTGACGAACTGGGTGTCACCTTCCAGCAGGTCCAGAAGTACGAGCGCGGTGCCAACCGCGTCGGCGCCAGCCGGCTCTACCGGCTGTCGCGCGTGCTGGACGTGCCTGTGCAGTTCTTCTTCGAAGGGCTGGGCGAGAAATCGGCCGCCACAGGCATGGCGGAAGGCGACCAGACCCCCGTCGTCTACGACTTCATCCAGAGCGCCGACGGTGTGTCGCTGGCCGAAGCCTTTTCGCGCATCCAGGACTCCAAGGTCCGGCGGCGCGTTCTGGAACTGGTCCGCACGCTGGCAAGCGAAGCCGATGAAGGCGCGCTCGCGCACTGAGGCGGCGGGTCTGCGACGCAAGGGATGCCAAGCGGTCGCAAAACCGCTAAATGCCCGCGCATGAGCAAGACCGCGAAACCGGACGCACCGGAATTCCGCCTGTATGGCCGTGCCCAGGGCAAGCCGCTCTCGGCGCGCCAGCAGGGGCTGGTGGACGATCTCCTGCCGCGCATCGGCCTGCCTGAGAGCGGGCCGGTGGACGCGGCTGAGCTGCTGCCTCACTGCCGCCGGCAGGTGCTGGAAATCGGCTTTGGCGGCGGCGAGCATCTCGCTGCCCAGGCCGCGCGTGCGCCGGACACCGGCTTCATCGGCATCGAGCCCTTCCTCAACGGCGTCGCCAAGGCGCTGACCTATATCGACGCGCAGGGCCTGGAAAATGTCCGCCTGGCCCGTGCCGATGCGCGCGAACTGCTGCCGCGCTTCACCGATGCCAGCCTCGACCGGATCTTCCTGCTCTTCCCCGACCCCTGGCACAAGAAGCGCCACGCCAAGCGCCGCTTCGTGCAGCAGACCACGCGCAACGCCTTCGCCCGGCTGTTGAAGCCCGGCGGCCAGCTGCGCATCGCCACGGATGTGAAATCCTATGCCGATCACTGCATGAGCGAGTTCCGGCAGGATGACCGCTTCGTCTGGCGGGCTTCAAAAGCCGATGACTGGCGCATCGCCCCCGCCGATCACATCACCACCCGCTACGAGACCAAGGGCCTGGGCGATTGCGCGCCGGTGTTCATGGACTGGGTGCGCTCCTGACGCTCATCTTGCATCATTGCCCCTTCGGGCGTATAAGGTGCCTATTACATGTTCGATCGCATCGGATGATGCTATCGGGCGGTCGCTTCCGGCGGCCGCTCTTTTTTTGATGGAGACACGGGTCCCTTGAAGACCAAGACCCCGCAGGACACCCGCATTCTCGCCCTCGCCGACCCGGTGGCTGCCGGGCTCGGCCTGGAAATCGTGCGCGTGCGCGTCATGTCCGGCAAGAAGCCGCGCCTTCAGATCATGACCGACCGGCTGGACGGCAGCGGGGTGGATGTCGACGACTGCGCGCGCCTGTCGCGCGCCCTGTCCGACGTGTTCGAGGTCGAGGATCCCGTTTCCGGTGAATACGATCTTGAGATATCCTCGCCGGGTATCGACCGGCCGCTGACCACGCTGGCGCACTTTGCGCGCTGGGAGGGTTACGAGGCCAGGATCGAGCTGGACCGCATGGTGGAGGGCCGCAAGCGCTTCCGCGGTCTGCTGGCCGGTGTCGAGGACGGCAATGTCCTTCTCGACATGGACGGCGAAGAGGACACCGCGCTGATCCCGTTCGACTGGATCGCGGATGCCAAACTTGTACTCACGGACGCCTTGATCGAGGCGGATTTGAAAGCGCGCGGCGGCAATGCGCCCGCGCAGACTGAAGGAGACGAATGATGTCGCTGTTTACGGCAAAAGGGATTGCCCGATGAGCATTGGTGTTAGCGCCAACCGGCTCGAGCTGCTGCAGATCGCCCGTGCGGTCGCTGCCGAGAAATCGATCGACGAGAGCATCGTCATCGAGGCCATCGAGGAAGCGATCCAGAAGGCCGCGCGCTCGCGCTACGGTGCCGAGAACGACATCCGCGCCAAGATCGACCCGAAGACGGGCGAGCTGTCGCTGACCCGTAACATGACGGTCGTCGAAGAGGTCGAGAACGAGAGCCAGGAGCTCACGCTCGCCGACGCGCAGAAAATCGACAAGACCGCCGAGATCGGCACCGTCTTCTCCGACGAGCTGCCGCCGATCGAGTTCGGCCGCGTCGCCTCGCAGACCGCCAAGCAGGTCATCACGCAGAAAGTGCGTGAAGCCGAGCGCCAGCGCCAGTTCGAGGAATACAAGGACCGTGTCGGCGAGATCGTGTCCGGCATCGTCAAGCGCGTCGAATACGGCAATGTGATCATCGATCTGGGCCGCGCCGAAGGCATTATCCGCCGCGCCGACGGCATCCCGCGCGAAAACCTGCAGAACAATGAGCGCGTGCGCGCCTACATCTACGATGTGCGCGAAGAGGTCCGCGGTCCGCAGATCTTCCTGTCGCGGGCGCATCCGGACTTCATGGCTGCCCTGTTCGCCCAGGAAGTGCCGGAAGTCTACGAAGGCATTATCGAGATCCCGTCGGTTGCCCGCGACCCGGGTTCGCGCGCCAAGATCGCCGTGATTTCCAATGACAGCTCGATCGACCCGGTCGGCGCCTGTGTCGGTATGCGCGGTTCGCGCGTGCAGGCCGTGGTGTCCGAACTCGCCGGCGAGAAGATCGACATCATCCCCTGGTCCGACGATCCGGCCACCTTCATCGTCAACGCCCTGCAGCCGGCGGAAGTCGCCAAGGTCGTGCTCGACGAGGAAGACCAGCGCATTGAGGTCGTGGTGCCGGACGAGCAGCTCTCGCTCGCCATCGGCCGCCGCGGCCAGAACGTCCGTCTGGCCTCGCAGCTGACGGGCTGGTCGATCGACATCCTGACCGAGGAAGAAGAGTCCGAACGCCGCCAGAAGGAATTCGCCGAGCGGACCCAGCTCTTCATCGCGGCCCTTGATGTCGACGAGGTCATTGCCCAACTTCTGGCTACGGAAGGTTTCTCGGACGTCGAGGAAATCGCCTATGTCGACCTCGGCGAGATCGCCGTGATCGAAGGCTTCGACGAAGACACCGCCGAGGAAATCCAGGCCCGCGCCCGCGATTATCTGGACCGTCTGGCAGCCGAACAGGACGCCAGGCGCAAGGAGCTGGGCGTCGAGGACGCCGTGCTCGAGATCGAGGGTGTCGAACTGCCGATGGCTGTGAAGCTCGGCGAGAACGACGTCAAGACGGTCGACGATCTGGCCGGCCTGGTCACCGACGACCTGCGGGGCTGGTTCGAGAACCGCAATGGCGAGCGCGTGCGCGAACCAGGCATCCTGGAAGACTTCAACCTGTCTGCCGACGATGCCGAGATGATGATCATGCGCGCCCGCGTTGCCGCCGGCTGGATCTCCGAAGACGACCTGCCGCAGCCGGAGGTCGAAGAGGTCGAGGCTGAGGGTGAGGACGACGGCGTGTTCGACGTCGAGAACATGGATCTGGCGGCTCTGGAAGCCGAGGCCGAGGCCCTGGGTCTCGATCTCGACGAGGCGGCCGAAGAGGAGAAGGAGACTGACTAGGTCTCCTGTCAGCGGCCAGGCGCGTGAACGGCGCTGCGTCGCCAGCGGCGAGGTGAGGGATGAGGCGGATCTGGTCCGCATCGCCCTCGCGCCGGATGGCAGCGTGGTGCCCGATCTGGCCGCGAAACTCCCGGGCCGCGGTGCCTGGGTTTCCGCCGACCGGGCGTCGGTGGAGCGGGCGGTGGCCCGCAAGGCATTCAACCGGGCCTTTGGCGGTCCGGTCACGGTTCCGGAGGATCTCGCCGGGACCATCGAACGGCTTCTGGCCGAGCGCGCGCTGAACCTGATCGGTCTGGCGCGCCGGGCCGGCGAGCTTGCAGCGGGGCAGGACGCGGTGCGTCTCGCCCTCAAGGCCGCCCGCCCGGCCTGGCGCATCGAGGCGTCGGACGGGGCGGCGGATGGCCGGTCGAAACTCGACCGGCTGGCACGCGCAGCCTGGGGCGATGTCCCGGTGGCGGGGTGTTTCGAGGCGGAAGCCATCGGTCTGGCGCTGGGGCGCGGTCCGGTGGTCCATGCCTCCCTGTCGGAGGGACCGCAGGCGCGGGCCTTTTCGGCGGTGATGCGGAAGCTTTCGGGCTTCCGGCCGCTCGACCCGCACGGGGCGGGTCTTGCGGCAGATGCGAAATGAACCGCCTTCGCGGTTGCGTCCGGGCCTAAGCTGGCTAGTTTAGCGAGCCTTCAGACCGGACGAGCAGGTTTGAACAGTGCGCCGCACCGGCATTCGGCTACCGGGGCGGAACGTGGAACGAAAGCCGATTTGGAAGGCTCGCATGAGCGACGCAGACGACAACAAGTCCGGCCGCAGGCCGCTCTCTTTGAAACGATCCGGCTCCGGCACCGTGCAGCAGAGTTTTGCGCGCGGACGCTCCAAGGCCGTGGTGGTCGAGAAGAAGCGCAAGCGCGTGGCGACACCGGGCAAGGACGGAGCTCCGGGAACCGGCAAGGGTGCCGGCGGCGCGGCCAAGGGCGGCGAAAGCGCGCTTGCGGCCAAGGCGCGCCAGCTTGGCCTGTCCGAAGAGGAACTGGTTGCCCGTCAGCGCGCCATCGCCCGGGCCCGGGCCGAGGCGGCTGATCGCGATGCGCTGAAGAAGAAGGAAGCCGAGGAGCGCGCCCAGCGCGCGGCGGACGAGCAGCGTCATCTCGAGGAACAGCGCGAGCGTGAGGAACGCGAAGCGCGCGAAGCCGAGGATGAGGCCCGCCGCAAGGCTGACGACGAGGCGCGCCGCAAGGCGGAAGAAGAGGCGGCCAATCTGGCCGCGGTCCAGGATACGCCGCGCGGCGAAGACGAGCCGCGCCGCAAGGCTGCGCCGGCCAAGGACAAGGACGAGCCGCGCCGCGACCGTCGCGATGATGGCGAGGACGCCGCTTCGGCCCTCGAGGCCATGGGCGGTCGCGTCAAGCGCAAGGGCAGTGCCGGTCCCGGTCCGGCCAAGGCCCAGCCGGCCCGAGCCAAGACCGACAACCGCCGCCGCGGCAAGCTGACGATCCAGAATATCGTCGATGGCGACGAGGAGCGGCAGCGTTCGCTCGCCTCGGTGCGCCGGGCCCGCGAGCGTGAAAAGCAGCGCCGCCAGGATACCGGTGCCGGCCGCGACAAGATCGCCCGCGATGTGGTCATCCCGGAAGCCATCACGGTATCCGACCTGGCCAACCGTATGGCGGAACGCGCTGTCGACGTCGTCAAATACCTGATGAAGCAGGGCCAGATGGTCCGCGTGAACGATGTGCTCGATGCCGACACGGCCGAGCTGGTGGTCGAGGAATTCGGCCACACCGTGAAGCGCGTCTCGGAGTCCGACGTGGAAGAAGGCTTCATCGCCGAGGACGATCCGGAAGAAAGCCAGGTCACCCGCGCGCCGGTCATCGCCGTCATGGGTCACGTCGACCACGGCAAGACCTCGCTGCTCGATGCGCTGCGCGCCACCGATGTGGCCGCCGGCGAGGCGGGGGGCATCACCCAGCATATCGGTGCCTACCAGGTGCAGCTGAAGGGCGGCGAGAAGATCACCTTCCTCGACACGCCGGGTCACGCGGCTTTCTCGGCCATGCGTTCGCGCGGCGCCGAGGCGACCGATATCGTGATCCTGGTCGTGGCGGCGGACGACAGCGTCAAGCCGCAGACGATCGAGGCGATCCATCACGCCAAGGCGGCGGGTACGCCGATCATTGTCGCGGTCAACAAGTGCGACAAGCCGGATGCCAATCCGCAAAAAGTCCTCACCGACCTGCTGCAGCACGAGATCGTCGTGGAAGCGATGTCCGGTGATGTGCAGTCGGTGAATGTGTCGGCGAAGAAGCGCGAAGGTCTCGACGAGCTGACCGAGGCGATCAACCTGCAGGCCGAACTGCTCGACCTGAAGGCCAATCCAGACCGGGCGGCCGAAGGCGTGGTCATCGAAAGCCAGGTCGACAAGGGCCGCGGTCCGGTGGCCACGGTGCTGGTGCGCCGCGGTACGCTGAAGCGCGGCGATATCGTCGTTGCCGGTTCGCAGTGGGGCCGGGTGCGTGCGCTCGTAAACGAGCGTGGCCAGCAGCTCGATTCCGCCGAACCGTCCGTACCGGCCGAAATTCTCGGTCTGGCCGGGGCGCCGGAACCGGGCGAGGTCTTTGCCGTCGTCGAGAACGAGGCCCGGGCCCGCGAGATCGCCGATTACCGCCAGCGCAAGGAGCGTCAGGCGGCCGGTTCGGTCAGCGGCGGCGGTGCCTCGCTCGAGCAGATGATGGCGCGCCTGAAGCAGGACCAGACCCAGGAAATGCCGCTGCTGGTGAAGGCAGACGTGCAGGGTTCGGCCGAGGCGATCAAGCAGTCGCTCGAGAAGCTGGGCAATGACGAGGTCCGCGCCCGCGTCGTCCATGCTGCCCCGGGCGGTGTGAACGAGAGCGACGTGCTCCTGGCCAAGTCGTCCGGTGCTCCGGTCTTCGCCTTCAACGTCCGCGCCAACAAGCAGGCCCGCGAGCTGGCCGAGCGTGAAGGTGTCGAGATCCGCTATTATTCGGTGATCTACGACGTGCTGGACGACGTGAAGAACACGATGGAAGGCATGCTGGCGCCGGAGAAGCGCGAGAACTTCATCGGTTACGCCGAGATCCTGGAAGTGTTCAACATCACCAAGGTCGGCAAGGTCGCCGGTTGCCGTGTGACCGAAGGCGTGGTGAAGCGCGGCTGCGGCGTGCGCCTGCTGCGTAACGACACGGTGCTGCACGAGGGCCATCTGAAAACCCTCAAGCGCTTCAAGGACGAGGTTCCCGAGGTTCGTGCCGGTACCGAGTGCGGCATGGCCTTCGAGAATTACGACGACCTGCAGAAGGGCGACCAGATCGAGTGTTTCGAAGTGGTCGAGATCGCCCGCAAGCTGGACTGACCGGTTCGGACGGACGGCAGGCATTAAAACAGCTGGCATTGAAAAAGGGCGGCTCCGGCAGGGGCCGCCCTTTCTGCATCCCGCTACAGGTGCCGGTGGGTCACTCTGCGGCCGGGATCAGCCCCTGTTCGGGGTTGGCGTAATTGGCGTAGTCGTCATGACGGATCACCACGCCGTCGCGCACCGTCACCACGGTGACCTGTTCGGCGCGCCAGCGGAAATTCTGGCCCTCTGTGCGCGCCGGGTAGAGCGCGTTGACATGGCCCATGAAGACAACGCGGCCATTGCTCTCGAACACGGTGTCCCATTCGAAGCCGAGCTCGATGGGATTATAGCTGGCGCTGAAGCTGCGCAGCGCCTCCATCACCGCCTCGCGGCCCTCGTACAGGGCACCGTCCTCGCCATAGTCCGGCCCCATCGCGGTCGGGTCGGCGAACACCACATCCTCGGCCAGATAACCCTCCATCGTATCCCAGTCGACGGCGGAATAGTGTTCCATGTACTCGCGGGCGAAACGCTCGGTCTCGTTCATCTCCTGCGCCCGGGCTGCGGGCATGCAGAACAGGCCGGCCATCATTGCTGCCGCGACGGTATGTTTTCTCATGCAGGGTCCTCGTCAGTGATCGCCGGCCGGCGTGATCTGCGCCATACCGGCATAGTCGGTATAGTCGCGATGCTCGACGACCTGGCCGTCCTGCACCGTGACGATGGTGACAATGGGAAAGCGGTAGTGCCGTTCCCCGTCTTCCAGCGCGTAGACAGCAGTGACCGCGCCGTCAAAGACGGTGCGTCCGGAGGCCTGATAATTGCGATCGACGGCATATTCGAGCCGTTCGACATTCCACGAACGCAATCCGGTGAGGATGGCCTCGCGGCCCTGCCAGTCGATCGGCGGTGTGATGCCGCCGACATCGAAGGAGGTCGGGTCGACGAACACGGCGTCCTCGGCATAGAGCCCGGCCAGGGCGTCGAAATCCTGCGCCTGGTAGGCGGCCAGATAGGCCTGTGCGACCGGTATCTCCGGCGGCGCATCGTCCTGCCGGGCGACCAGCGCCATCATGATCACGAAAAAGCCGGCAACCGACTTGTCCATCTGCGTCCTCCTCCCCGCGGCGGTGATCGAGACTAGACGCGGCGCCCGGGCGGGGCCATTCACGCTTTTGCGAGCGCTTGCCCTGCAAAGCCGGGCGCATGCCTTGCATCATCGCGGCAAGAGGCGTACACCCCCGCGCCCCGGACCCGAACCGATGGAGCGCGTCATGGCCAGGCATCAGCATCGCAACGAAACCAAGGGCCCCTCGCAGCGGCAATTGCGCGCGGGCGAGCTCATCCGTCATGCGCTGGTCGATATTCTTGCCCGCGAGGAGCTGCGCGATCCGGATCTGGACGGCGTGCTGATCTCGGTCACCGAGGTGCGGCCCAGCCCCGATCTGCGCCAGGCGAAAGTCTATGTCGCGCCGCTCGGCCAGGGCGACCAGGTGCGTCTGGCCGCGGCGCTCAACCGCGCCGCCAGCTATCTGCGCGGCAAGCTGGGGCGCGAGATCGACATGAAGTTCACGCCGCAGCTCAACTTCCACCCGGACAACAGTTTCGACACGGCCAGCCATGTCGACGAATTGCTGTCCCGGCCGCAGGTCAGGCAGGACCTCAGACACGATCATCCGGGCGAGGAAGAAGAGGACTAGCTTCGCCGCCCTTTCAACCGCTCTTGAGCATCCGGGTCCGATCCCCGGCGCAAGAAGGAGACTGATATGGCCCGCCGCCGCAAGGGGCTGGACGTCCATGGCTGGATCGTCCTGGACAAGCCGCTCGACATGACCTCCACCCAGGCCGTCTCGGCCGTGCGCCGCATCTTCAATGCGAAGAAGGCCGGCCATGCCGGCACGCTCGACCCGCTGGCCTCCGGCCTGCTGCCGATCGCGCTGGGCGAGGCGACCAAGACCGTGCCCTTCGCCGTCGAGGGCGAGAAGATCTACCGCTTCACGGTGAAATGGGGCGAGCGCACCGACACGCTGGATGCCGAGGGCGAGATTGTCGCCACGTCGGACGTGCGCCCGGACCGGGCGGCGATCGAGGCGGCGCTGGCCGGCTTCGTCGGCGATATCGAACAGGTGCCGCCGGTCTATTCGGCGATCAAGGTGGATGGCGAGCGCGCCTACGACCTCGCCCGCGACGGCGAGGCGGTCGAGCTGGAGGCGCGCCGGGTGCATGTCTCCGCGCTGAGCCTGATGGACTGCCCGTCGCCGGATATGGCGGTGCTGGAGATGCGCTGTGGCAAGGGCGTCTATGTGCGCTCCCTGGCCCGCGATCTGGCCTTCGCGCTGGGTACGGAGGGGCATGTTGCGGCGCTGCGCCGGATCCGGGTCGGCCGTTTCGATGAGGCTGAATCCACAAGACTGGACGTATTGGAAGAAATGGCCCATAAGGGCGCCGCTTCGGAAGCTCTGCTCCCGGTTCAGACCGCGCTGGACGACATCCCGGCCCTGGCCGTGACCGAGGAGGAAGCCTTCCAATTGAAGCAAGGACGCCCGATCGTCCTGCTCCCGCGTCAGGCGCAAGAGCTGAAAACGCAGCGACGCCCGCTCTCGATAGCGGGTCGGGACTGCAGCTTCTCGGCCCTGGCGGTCTGCAAGGACCAGGCAGTCGCGATCGGCGACGCCAGAGCCGGAAAATTCCAGCCCTGGCGCGTTTTCAACCTCACCCCGTGAACGGGGCGACATAGCGCGTTTTAGGAGAACACGATGTCGATTACGCAAGAGCGCAAGACCGCGCTCATCAAGGACAATGCTCGCGGCAACACGGATACGGGTTCGCCCGAAGTCCAGGTGGCTATCCTGACCGAACGGATCGCCAACCTCACCGAGCACTTCAAGAGCCACAAGAAGGACAACCACTCGCGTCGCGGCCTTCTGAAGATGGTTTCCCAGCGTCGCCGGCTTCTCGACTACCTGAAGAAGAAAGACGAAGCGCGTTACACAGCGCTTATCGAGAAGCTGGGTCTGCGCCGCTGATCCGCGACCACATCCGTACGAAAGACGATATGTTCGATATTCAGAAAGAAACGATCGAGTGGGCGGGTCGTCCGCTCACCATCGAAACCGGGCGGGTCGCCCGGCAGGCAGACGGCGCGGTCATGGTGACCTATGGCGAGACCACGGTCCTCGCCACCGCCGTCGGCGTCAAAACCGCGAAAGAGGGGCAGGACTTCTTCCCCCTCACCGTGAACTACCAGGAAAAATACTTCGCCGCCGGGAAAATTCCTGGCGGTTATTTCAAGCGCGAAGGGCGTCCGACCGAAAAGGAAACCCTCACCTCGCGCCTGATCGACCGTCCGATCCGTCCGCTGTTCGCACCCGGCTTCAAGAACGAAGTCCAGGTGATGATCACGGTCCTGTCGCATGACATGGAAAACGATCCGGACGTGGTCGGCATGGTTGGCGCCTCGGCGGCGCTGGTCCTGTCCGGCCTGCCCTTCATGGGCCCGATCGGCGCGGCGCGCGTCGGCTATATCAACGGCGAATACGTCATCAACCCGCATGTCGACGAAATGCCGGAGAGCGCTCTGGACCTCGTCGTTGCAGGTACGAGCGACGCCGTGATGATGGTGGAATCGGAAGCCAAGGAGCTGTCCGAGGACATCATGCTCGGCGCTGTCATGGCTGGCCACAAGGCCTTCCAGCCGGTGATCGACATGATCATCAAGCTGGCCGAAAAAGCCGCCAAGGAACCCTGGGACTACCAGCCGGCCGACTACTCGGCCGAGGAAGCCAGGGTTCGCAAGCTGGTCGAAGCCGACCTCGCCAAGGCCTACACCATCACCGACAAGACCGAGCGTTATGCAGCGGTCGGCGCGGCGAAGGAAAAGGCCGTGGCCGAGCTGGCCCTGACCGAAGAACGTCCCGACGGTATCCCGGGCACGGTTCTGAAAGATGTGCTGAAGTCGGTGGAAAGCTCCATCGTCCGCGGCGGCATCATCAAGACCGGCAAGCGGATCGACGGCCGTTCGCTCGACCAGGTCCGTCCGATCGTGTCGGAAGCCGGCATCCTGCCGCGCACGCACGGTTCGGCGCTGTTCACCCGCGGCGAGACCCAGGCGATGGTTGTCGCCACGCTGGGTACCGGCGAGGACGAGCAGTTCATCGACGACCTGACCGGCACCTACAAGGAAAAGTTCCTGCTGCACTACAACTTCCCGCCCTACTCGGTCGGTGAGACGTCCTTCCGTCTCGCGCCGGGCCGCCGGGAAATCGGCCACGGCAAGCTGGCCTGGCGTGCGGTGCGGGCTGTCCTGCCGAACCATGAAGACTTCCCGTACACGATCCGTCTCGTCTCCGAGATCACGGAATCGAACGGCTCGTCCTCCATGGCCACGGTTTGCGGTGCCTCGCTGGCCCTGATGGATGCCGGTGTGCCGATCACGCGTCCGGTCTCCGGTATCGCCATGGGTCTGATCAAGGATCCGGACGGCGTTGCCGTCCTGTCCGACATCCTGGGTGACGAAGATCACCTGGGCGATATGGACTTCAAGGTCGCCGGCACGTCCGAGGGCATCACCTCGCTGCAGATGGACATCAAGATCGCCGGTATCACCGAAGACATCATGACGACGGCCCTGGAACAAGCCAAGGGCGGCCGCATGCATATCCTCGGCGAGATGGGCAAGGCGCTGGGTGAAGCCCGCACCGAGCTCGGCGAATTTGCGCCGCGTATCGAGACCATCACCATTCCGACCGACAAGATCCGCGACGTGATCGGTTCGGGCGGCAAGGTGATCCGGGAAATCGTCGAGAAGACGGGTGCCAAGGTCGATGTCAATGATGACGGCGTGATCAAGGTCTCCTCTTCCGATGCCGCCTCGATCAAGGCTGCCCTCGACTGGATCCACGGTCTGACCGCGGAACCGGAAGAAGGCCAGATCTACAAGGGCAAGGTCGTCAAGGTGATGGATTTCGGTGCCTTCGTGAACTTCTTCGGCCCGAAGGACGGTCTCGTCCACGTGTCGCAGATGAAGAAGGAACGCGTGAACCATCCCTCCGACATCGTCGCCGAAGGTCAGGAAGTCTATGTCAAGCTGCTGGGCTTCGACGATCGCGGCAAGGTCCGCCTGTCGATGAAGGTCGTCGACCAGGAGACCGGCGAAGAGGTCAAGGAAGAAGCCGACGCCGAATAAGGCCCGCTTCATCCCGACTGAAACGAGACGCCCCCGCAGGTTCCGCCTGCGGGGGCGTTTCTTTTTCAACACACTGTAAAGTCTGTATCATTTCTACGGCACGCGCGGCTTGCAGTTGCAAACCGCCCTGCTAGTAACCCCATCTCTTTTCGGGATTTTCCGGCGTGCCGCGCCGGCAATGGGGACGTTTCAGTGAAAACCATTCTTCTGACCACTGCCGCGCTCGCGGCGGCTAGCGGTGCTGCTTCTGCACAGGATCACGATGTCGAATACACGGCGCTGGGCCGCCACATCCGGGTCGACCCGGCGCTGACCAGCCAGCTGGCCGACACCCAGGAAGGCCTGACCCAGGATGTCGCTTTCCTGCTGCGCGCACGCCAGTCCGGCCAGATCGATCCGGACACGCTGACCCTGGGCGGTTTCTTCAAGGGCGCCTATTTCCACGAGACCACGGATACGGCCGGCAAATTCCCGATCCTCAACCGCTTTCCCGACCAGCACGGGTCCGGCGAGGAAAACTCCGATTTCGTGATCAATGCCGCCGGCCTCACCTTCACCGGCGCCGTGGGCGGCTGGCTGACCGGTTTCGTGCACACCGAGTATTCCGAAGTCACCTTCACGCGCGACCAGAACCAGTTCCAGACGCGCGAATATTATGCCGTCCTGGGCAATCTCGACGTGTTCGGCGGCTATCTGGCCTATGGCCGCAAGACGATCGATTTCGGCGAGCAGTTTGGCTACAACCCCTTCACCCACTCCATCAACCAGCACTTCTTCTGGGCCCTGGCCGACGAGCCGGTGCTGGAGCTGGGCTATATCGCGGATACCTGGCGCGTCTCCGCCACGGCGGCGACCGGCGAGCGCATGCTGCGCACCGGCTATTCCACCGACCGGGATGGCGGTCTGGGCACGAATTTCGCCCTGAAGGCCGAGCGCCGCTTCGATCTGGGCGACGACCGGGCCCTGCGCGTGTCGGCCAGCTATCTGCACGACACGATCTACAACAATAATTTCACCGCCCACACGGTGCAGGCCGTCGACCGTTTCTCACCGCCCAACGCGCCGCGTCCGCCGCTGGTCTATATCGAATACCGCACCGGCCTGTGGGATATCGCGGCGGAATACACCACGCCGCGCTACGACTTCGCCGTGGAATACACGCGCTCGACCGATGTCTGGTCGGCGACCGGCTTCGACACCGATACCGGCGCCGCCTTCGACGGCAATCGCCATCTCGATGCGCTCACCGTGATGGGCCGCTACCGCACCGAGTTTCTGGGCCATGACACCGATCTCAGCGCGGTCTTCTCCCACACCACGCTCGGCCCGGACAATACCGAGTTCGACGAGGCCTTCCAGCACGTGCTCGGCCTGGAAATGCACCTCACACCGCAGCTCGACCTGGGCGTGGAATACGTCTTCAACGACGGCTTCCAGCCCTTCGTCGGCATCCAGGACGTCTCCCTCTCCGGCGTCCAGTCCAATGTCGGCATCGTGGGCATCAAGGCGCGGTTCTGATCTGTCGCTGAAGTCGCGAGACCGGGCCTTGCCGTTTGCCAGACGGTGAGGTCCGGTCTGTGCGCTGCGAAACCGGGGATGGCGAAAAGGGGGATACACACCAGTTCTCGCCGAACCGGCCAACCCGGGCCCGGAAGGGCGGGCAGGAAGGCAAGATAAAGGGAGTGTGCCCCCGTTTTCGAGATACGTCTGCGTGTACCTGATGGTGCTGCCGTGGGCTGAAGCGATCAGATCTCGAATGCCTGAACCGTCGCCTCTCGGCTCTTTTCTGTCTTGACGTGAGGGCGGGGTGCGCCAAAATACAACTTTAATAGTATAGCGCGATGATTCTCATCTAAAGGCTGTTGTCGATGGCTTCCCGCTTTCCCTTACCGGTCCGATCCTTCCTATTGGGCATCGGGATAGTTATGCTGTCCCTTTCTGGAGCCTTTACGGGTGGACCCGCCGCAGCGGTCGTACAAGACGCTGATACTACCAAAACTGGTGACGATGGTTTGCTGCTCGCGGCGGCTCCTCCTCCGGGCGGCGGGACTGGTCCGGCAACGACGCAAGTGGAGTGGCTCACCAGGCAAGGTGAGAATGCCGGGCTGGCGCCTTTCGGTGCCGGTTTCCTGGGCGATCAGATCGACCTTAGTTCCGGATCACTCTCGTTTTCCCATCTGGATGTCAGCTTGCCGGGCAATTCGGGGTTGGAGGTCGCGCTGCGGCGCGTCCGCCAGTCGGGCGAGGTCTATTTCGGCTATTCGCATTCCGAATTTTATGACTGGCAGATCGATATCCCGCGGGTCCGGACCATCGTGGCCTCGCCGACCAATCAGCCGTTGGGAACATGGACTAACCGCTGCCTTTTTGAAGCGCCGCCGGCAGTGAATAGCTGGGGATACGGGCTCCAAGCCCACGAATACTGGAACGGTCATTTCCTGGAGCTGCCGGGGCAGGGTTCCGAGCGTATCTTCCGCGGGCCCTACATCGGCGGTATGCAGGTGGGCACCACCGGTTATCACCGGGTCGAGTGCATTGCCGATATCGGCGCCGCCAACGGGGGTGGCGAGGGTTTCTACATTACCGCGCCCAACGGAAACCGCTATCGCTTCGACCGGTTGATCTACCGGTCGGCCGATCCGATCATGCACAATTTCAAACCTCTGCCGCGGCGGCACGCGATCCTGCTGGCGACCGAAGTGACCGACGTTGACGGCAACTGGGTTCGCTATGTCTACAACAGTGCGGGCCGACCGACCCGCATCCATTCCAATGACGGCCGCGAGATCACGATTGCCTATTCCGGTGATTACATCAGCAGCGTCACCGCGAACGGCCGAACCTGGACTTATTCCTACAACGGCAGCCTCGACCGCGTAACCTTGCCCGACGGCCGGTATTGGGAATTCGATCTGGGTGGCGGCGCCGGTTTGAACGCCGAGGCCTTGGCGGGAAATTGTACGCTGCCGGACCAGACGATTACCGTTCGGCACCCCACGGGCGTGACCGGCACGTTCACGCTCTCGGAAACCCGCCATGGACGCACCTATGTGCCCAGCAGGCCCATTACCGGAGCCACGCAGACCGGTTGCATGGGAGAACCTTACTATATCGCGCGTCATTTCGACGTCATGGCGGTGACGCAAAAACAGCTCTCCGGACCGGGGTATGCCGCCGCCACCTGGACCTACGCCTACAATAGCGACAATGGCGCCTTCACCGGTTCCGGCGGGCTTTCCGACAACAAGTGGGTCGATGTTACCGACCCGACCGGCGTGCGGACGCGGCATTATTTCAACCGGCGTTGGGGCGATCTTGAGGGGCTGGAAACCCGGGTCGAAGTCTATGCGAACGCCTCGTCGGGTTCGCTCGTGCAGACGGTCGACAATGCCTATGAGATGGAGGCGGGTTTCGGCTTTATCGAATTGCTGAACGACAATACTGCGACGCTCACCCGGCCCCGGCATCTGTCGTCGCGGACTGTCTCGGTCGGGGGCGAAACCTACACGACGACGTATACCCGCAATATCGACCGCACCAACGCCAACTACAGCTACGGTGCGGTTACCGCTTCCACGGCAAGCAGTTCGCTCGGCAGCGGGACCCGGTCGGTCGATACGACCTATCTGCACCGGACCTCACCCTGGGTGCTGGCGTTGCCGACCCAGGTCAGCCGCAACGGCACCGTTTTCGAGACCCATGGCTATGACAGTCGGGGCCGGCGCACCTGGACCGACGCGTTCGGCGTCCGCGTGGCCGATTATAACTACAATGCCGACGGCACGCTGAACTGGGCGGAGGATGCGCTCGACCGCCGCACGAGCTTTTCCAGCTATCATCGCGGCATTCCGCGATCCATCACCCTGCCGGACGGGGCGACGATTTCCGGCGTGGTGGACAATAATGGCTGGATCACCAGCGTAACCAATGCGCGCGGCCATACGACCGGCTTCTCCTACAACACCCTCGGGTGGATGACCGGCATCGACCGACCGTCCCCCTTTGCCGATACCGCGATCGCCTATTCCAATCTCGGCAATGGCATCGTGCAGACGATCACGCGTGGAAGCGAACGGATCATCACCACCCATGACGGTTTCCACCGCCCCCTCCTGGTCCGGCGCCAGGCGCTCTCCGGTGGCGGCGGGAACATCTATACCCGCACCCAGTATGATGCGCTGGGCCGCGCGACCTTCACCTCCTTCCCCTCGACCTCGTCGAACCCGACCCAGGGTGTGACGACGAGCTATGACGCGCTCGGCCGGATCACCCAGAGCCAGGAGAATGTGGCGCCTTACGCGACCACGACGACGGCCTATCTGTCGGACAACCGGACCCGTGTGACGGACCCGGAAGGCAATATCACCACAACGACCTATTCGGGCTATGGCAGCCCGGACGATGGCAACCCGGTCCAGATCGCCCATCCGATGGGACTCAATACCGCGATGACCTACGACATCTGGGGCAATCTTCTGACAGCGCGCCAATACGGTTCGCACAACGGCTATACGGTCGATCATGCCCAGTCCTGGTATTACGATGCACGTCAGCGCCTGTGCCGGCATTCCGTTCCGGAATCCGGCGACACGCTCTACGCCTACGACAACGCCAATCAGACGACCGGCATCGCGCGCGGCCAGAGCGCCGGCACGGCCTGTTCGACGCTTCCTGCGGCGAGCCGGGTGACCCAGGTCTGGGACAATCGGGGCCGGCTGGACCAGGTGCTGTATCCGGATGCCTCGCCGGATGTCGACTATGGCTATGACGCCAATGGCAACATGACCTCGGCGGTGCGCGGCACGACGAGCTGGGCCTACCAGTACAACGCGCTGGATGCGATCACCCAGGAGACGCTGACGGTCGATGGTCTGACCTTCACGACGGGCTATACCCGCAATGCCGACGGCTATGTGACGCACCAGACGACGCCGGCGGGACGCAGTGTGAGCTATCTGCCGGACGGGTTCGGGCGTGCGACCCGGGTGCGTGTGGGCTCGACCAACTACGCCGCTTCCGCGAGCTATCACCCGTCGGGTGGTCTGGCCGCGCTGAGCTATGGCAATGGCCGCGCCCTGTCGATGACCTACAATACGCGCCAGCTGGTGACGGACATGACGGTCTCCGGCGGCGGCACGCTGCTGGACTTTGACTATGGCTATAACGCCAATGCGCACGTCACCAGCATCGACGACAATGTGGTGGCCGGCCAGGACCGCAGCTTCACCTATTACGATCTCAACCGTCTGCTGACGGCGTCGGGACCGTGGGGGTCCGGTTCGTTTGTCTACGACCCGCTGGGCAATATCCGGCGTCAGACGCTGGGCAGCCGCGTCGTCGAGGTCAACTACAACAGCGCCAACCGTGTCTCGCAGGCGCGTGACACCGGCACCGGCAATGTCTGGCGCAGCTACAGCTATGACAGCCGGGGCAACACCACCTCGAACGGTCAGCTCAACTGGGTATATGACCGGTCCGAACAGCCGGTGACGATGACGGGCACGGATACGGGCAGCTTCGTCTACGATGCGCACAACCGGCGTGTGCGCCAGGTGATCAATGGCGAGACGATCTACTCGGTCTACACGTCGTCCGGCGCGATGGTGTTCCGCAACAATACGACCGCGGGCACGACGACGGACTATCTGCGCCTGGGCGGGCGCACGGTGGTGCGGCTGGATCAGTCCGGCGGTGCGACCTACACGCATGCGGACCATCTCGGCTCGCCGGTTGCGGCGACGAACGCGTCGGGCACGCTGTTGTGGCGGGAGGATTACACGCCGTTCGGCGAGGCGCGTCAGCAGCCGGCGGCGAATGACAATGGCGAGAGCTATACCGGCCACATCGCCGACACCGACACCGGCCTCATCTACATGCAGGCCCGCTATTACGACCCCGCCATCGGACGCTTCCTCTCCTCGGATCCCGTCGGGTTCGCAAGCGGCGGTCCGGCATACTTCAACCGGTATGCCTATGTCGCAAACAATCCGCTGAATGGGACGGATCCCACGGGGATGGCAACCGCCCCCGGTGATCGTTTCCCTACACCGGAAGAAGCGGGAGAAGATGCGGTTAGGAGCGAGAACCCTACTTCCATAGCTAACAATGTCGAGCTTGGCGGCACAATCGAACGGGAAGTCACGATCGATGATGTTGGCGAGGGGTGGCCTGCGGTCGACTCTAATGGTCAAGCCATAGAAAGCGTTGAATATTTTGCTACCAGCAACTCCGGTACGGGAAATTCTGTAAGCCAGACGGGAAGTGCGTCAACAACAGTTGGAATTTGGCATGCTCATGCGGATTACTCGACGGTAGACCAAAACGGCAATATTGTTCGTGTCGATCCGAGCTTGCCTCAAGCGCAACGGCAACAAATGGATGTGTTCGACAGCGAAAACTTTTCGACTACTCCTGGCGTCACTCCCACCAATGCTGCGCCCGGCACACAGGTCGGCGATATTCAGAGCGCGGACTACTACGCCTCTCGGACCTCCGCCAGCAGGACGCAACGCGGCGAAACTTTTAGGTCTCACCTTGGCACTCCAAGTGGCGCATACCGAATCTATACGCCACCGAACCAGTAATCCAACGCGGGAAAACGAACATGAGGCAATGGATGATCAAACGCTTGGCAGTTGTCGTAAGTGTTGCAATATGTGGCTTGAGCTTCTGGTCATTCGCTTCGGCTCAGGAAGACGCAACCGTGATCGGGTCTATGCCGGCGTCAAAGTTTATGATCGTTGAAGCAGCATTTCAGGATTTCTTCCTCGGACGCGACGACTGCGATTGCTTCAACATTTTTGTTTCAGAGAGTGAGGAAGGGCTACACGTGATGTTCCTCCGTTCTGAGGGGGCAAGCAACCAACTCAATGATCGTGGTGAGTCGAACAGCCGTGGCGATCGAGCCTGCGGCCCAGGTGCTAGGTACGACTACGATCACGAAGGTCAGCTAACGCGGAAAACATACATACGGTGACCAGTTCGCCTTGCTGTGCGGAACTTCGGTTTTGCCTATGTCGCAAACAATCCCCTCAATGCGACGGATCCGACGGGGGAGAATACGCGCGTCCGCGTCCGCGCTTATCGCCTGCGAGGTGCCGCCGGTGCTTTGGGCAAAGGGCACGCTTTTGTTCAGTATGACGATACCGAAACCAATCAGAGCAGGGTCTCCAGAGGGGGCCCGAGCGGTAATTGGCCTGGTGGACTCGGGGACGCGTTGGCGGACCGAGCATTTGATGGTGTAAACGTGCTTGCGCAGGATGACCCTACCGCGGGAAGCATAGATACGCTGGAGCCGGCGGGGCGCGGTATTGAGGTTGTGGACGTTTTCGATGTGGAACTGACCTCAGATTTCAGCGAGGTCCAAGAGGCGTTGGCCAGTTTCAACGAGGCGGTAAACGGTGCCGATAGCCCATATCGGCCGCAGAGCAACAACTCGAACACTTATGCGGGCGACGCATTCGAAGCGCTAACCGGCTTGGAAGTACAAAACAACACGGACGTTGATCTTCCCGGATTCGAGGAAGACCTTGATAACGTGGACCCGACTGACCCCTTGGTGGAGAGGCATTAGATGCTAGGCTTCAAAACGCTCCTAATTTCTTTAACGGCACTTGTTGGAGGTGTCGCTTGTTCCTCCCCTTCGCTGCAAGGGCATGAAAAGGTGAATCTCGTCGAAATTTGTCCTGCCGACGCCATAGAAGAGGTGAGAGGTGCTCTGGGCCTTGCTCAGAGTGAGCCGGTGCGCCTGTCAGAACTCCTCAATCAAGCGACTGCAAATGGGTATGAAGTTGAGGAGACCTTCCTTCGTCTCCGGCCAGTGCGCTGTCTGTCGGGCGACGATGATCGCGATCAGATAATTCATGTCATCCATGCAGGGTTTGATGACACACGAACATATACGCGCCACTTTGTAGTTCTCTCAAATTCCGATGGCCTAGTAGTAGGAATAGAGCTGCAGCGCGCGTTCATTGTGCCTTGAGCCCTGTTCCAGCGTGCATCGGACAACCCAGCTTCCCTGTCTCTTCCGGAGATAGAAATGCCCTTCTGCCCATGGGTGCGCATGAGCGTATAGATCTTCACACAAGATGCACGGAGTGCCCGCCGCCGTTGTCGGCGCGTAAGCGGTTGATATAGCGGGGCAATATGCTGTTCCGGGCGGTGTTCGGGCGGTGTCTCGCAGCGTGACGCCCGGATCGGGGTGCTGCGGGTTATTCTGCAAAAACAAAGGGTTGTCTTGTGTCTCGCCGTGAGGCGGGGGTGCCTCGCAGCGTGACAGGGACCGTCACGGATTGTGACAGGACAAAATCCGTCCCGGAAAAAGCCGATCCGTTCCCGGACGAAAAATCTCCCGATGATCTTCGAATAGAGCTGCCAAACGGCTCCGCCACCGCGCTGGCCTGGTGCCGGCGCGGCAGGACGGGGTGTGACGGCCGCTGAGAGGAAGAGCGGCGGTTAGGAGGCCCGTGAGAAGCGGGCGCTGTCGTGCTTGAGGATCAGGCTCTCGATGAGGGCCTTGGCGATCTTCTTCTCTTCCGGTGTGAAGCGGGTGACGGCGTCGGGACCGTGGGGGTCCGGTTCGTTTGTCTACGACCCGCTGGGCAATATCCGGCGCCAGACGCTGGGCAGCCGGGTCGTCGAGGTTGACCCAGCCCCGTGAACCGGGCCTTGCCGTTTGCCAGACGGGGAGGCCCGGTTTATGCCGCCGGGCAGGAGGTCCGGCGAAGCGATGGAGACAGCGCAGCAGCATGTCCAGGCGGCGATGGATTATATCGAGGCGCATCTCGATACGCCGCTGCCGCTTGACCGGGTCGCCGCCGCGGCCGGTCTGACGCGTTATCATCTGCACCGGTTGTTCCAGGCCCATTATTGCGAAGGGCTGAAGGCCTATATCCGCAAGCGCCGCCTGACATGGGCGGCCGCCCGGCTGCGCGGCAGCAATGTCCGCATCCTGGAGCTCGCGCTCGATTGCGGGTTCGAGAGCCAGGCGGCTTTCACCCGCGCATTCAAGGCCCTGTACGGCACGACGCCGGGCCGCTATCGCGCCCGGCCGGCGCGGCGCTACCAGTCCGCCCTCCGCCCGCCGACGCCGCCTGGCCTCGCCCAGCGGCGCGGGGTTCTGCGCGACCCGCCGCAGCTTGTCGAGTGGGCGCAGC